>NZ_CALKTQ010000057.1 GCF_937997465.1 uncultured Campylobacter sp.
AACTATATATACCGGATGAAGCCAGCGGCTCTAATAAAAACATAAAAATAGATACCGATCTAAAACTAGTCGCCGCTTTAAAATATAAAGGTGCGATGAGATATTGTTGCGAGCTAACAGGCAAAGACGGTACTACGGGCGAAGATATAGCGAAATTTACCAAAAAACGCGTAATAGAAACTCTCGAAGAGCTAAAAGAGCAGCTAAAAACCTACCAATAAAATTAACGCAAAACTAAAAGGCGAGCATCGCGCTTGCCTTTTTCAAATTTTACCCGCTTCGATTTCAAATTTACTCCGCAGCTTCACCCGAAATTTAAACAAAAATCAGTAAAATAGCCCAAAATTTACAAGGAAGCACATGAAAACCATCCAAGAAAATTTAAAGCTATTTTACGTCGGACTCAAAAACAAAGAGCCGTTTTTTTACAAAAATAAAGACCTCACCACGCATGCAGCCATTATCGGAATGACCGGTAGCGGTAAAACCGGCCTTGGCATCAGCATACTAGAAGAGGCCTGCATTGACAACATCCCGACCTTTATAATCGACCCAAAGGGCGATATGACAAACCTTGCCTTGGCGTTTCCACAGATGCGCGCGCAGGATTTTGTGCCCTACGTCGATGAAAACGAAGCGCAAAACAAAGGCATGAGCGTAGATGAATTTGCCGCGAGCGAAGCGCAGACGTGGACAAAAGGCATAGAAGGCTCGTTTCAAAGCCTAGAGCGCGTGGGACTTTTTAAAGATAGCGCCGAGCTAAAAATTTACACGCCAAAGAGCAGTAGCGGCGTCGGCGTGGCGCTGCTGGGCGATTTTGCGCGCCCGAATTTAGATGCAGGCAGCGAGGAGTTTAGCGAGTACGTAGGCTCTCTGGCTAGCTCCGTGCTCTCGCTCGTTGGCATAGAAAACGACGTAAACTCAAAAGAACACCTGCTCATCTCAAACATTTTTATCGATAAATTTGGCCAGGGTGCGGACGTGAGCCTAGAGGAGCTCATCGGCTTTATTGCGACGCCTCCGTTTGCCAAGATCGGCGTATTTGACGTGGAGAAATTTTATCCGAGCTCCGAGCGTATGAAGCTAGCGGTTAAGATCAACACGCTGCTGGCAAGCCCTGATTTTCGCGCGTGGCTGAGCGGCGAGCGACTCGACATCTCAAAAATGCTTTTTAACGCAAACGGCAAGGCAAAGTGCAATATCTTTACGATCTCGCACCTAAAAGACGGCGAGAGGATGTTTTTCGTGACGTTGCTGCTAAACGAGATCATCGCGTGGATGCGCAAGACCGAGGGTACGAGCTCGCTTCGCGCGGTGCTTTATATGGACGAGATTTTTGGATTTTTCCCGCCAAACGGCAACCCGCCGTCCAAAACCCCGATGCTAACTCTACTCAAGCAAGCCCGCGCACACGGCCTCGGCGTGATACTTAGCACCCAAAACCCGGTCGATCTAGACTACAAAGGCCTTAGCAACATCGGCACGTGGTTTATCGGGCGCTTGCAAACCGCGCAGGACAAAGCGCGCGTGATCGACGGTATGACGGGGCTTGCGGGCTCTGCGATGGATAAAGGCGAGATAGAAAATCTCATCTCAAATTTGCAAAAGCGCAATTTTCTACTAAAAAACATCCACGAGGACGGGCTGTCCGTCATCTCAACGCGCTGGGCCCTGAGCTATCTCAAAGGACCGCTTAGCCGCGATCAAATTTCAAATTTGATGAAAGAGCAAAAGAGCGGGGCAAATTTGAGCGGGTTAAGCCCGGCAAAAAGCTCAAATTTCGCCACCAAACCGGTGCTGTCGCCCGACATCGCTCAAATTTACGCCGCGAGTTCAAATTTGCAGGAGGGCGGCGAGCTAGAGGGGTATCTTTACGGTGAAGCCAAAGTGCGATTTTACGACGCTAAAAAGGGGCTTGACGAGGTTCGCGAGGTAAATTTCACGCTAAGGCTGGATGAAGCTCAAAAAAGCGCCGACTGGAGCGAAGCTAGCGAAAATATGCATTTTACCGCAGTTTCAGAGCCAAATTTCAAGCTCTCCTACGCTCCGCTGCCGGGCTTTGTCGCGGGAACTAAAAATTTCAAAGAACTAACTAAAAATTTCAAAGAATTTATCTATAGAAACTACAAACTTAGGCTCTTTAGCGCGCTAAATTTAAGCTCGGCGCCGGGCGAGAGCAAGGAGGAGTTTTACGTCCGTTTGGCCGATAAATGCAACGAAATTTTAGAGGCGCAAACGGCTAAGCTCACGGCTGAGTTTGACAAACAAAAAGCGCGATTGGAGGAGAAACTAAACCGCTCGGTGGCAAAGCTGGAAAAAGAGCAACGGGACTTTAAAAGCAAGGGGATTGAGACCGCGATCTCGGTGGGAGCTAGCATTTTGGGCGCGATTTTTGGCAAAGGGCTACTAAGTAGCGGCAATATCGGCAAAGTCGCGACCTCCGCGCGCTCGGCAAACAGCGTGCTAAAAGAGCGCAGCGACGTCAAGCTAAGCGAGCAAGAAGTCGCCCAGCTAAACGCGCAGATCGAGGAGCTGATGGCAAAATTTGAAGAAGACGCGAGCGCGCTAAAAGCCAAAAACGACGTACAAAACGTGGAAGTGACGGAGGTGGAGGTGGCGCCAAAAAGTAGCGATATATACGACGAAAAGCTCTATCTCTTGTGGAAATAGCGGCTTGTCTTTTTGGTTTATACTTCGTTGGATTCAAATTTTACTCGGTCACTACCGACCAGGTAGCTCCCGTCGTAAAATTTGAATCCGCCTCGTCTAAACGCAAAAATACTTCGCCTTAACTTTTTTATTCAAATTTGAAGCCAAATTTTATTCGCCGAGACCTGTACCTTGAA
>NZ_CALKTQ010000058.1 GCF_937997465.1 uncultured Campylobacter sp.
AGATGGAGAAGCACGACGAAGTGCTGCGTGAGAAAAACGACTACATCTCAAGCGTCTATGAGGAGCTTGCAGGCGAAGTCACAGACGAAAAGCTACTACTAGCCATGGTGGCAAATCAAATTTTAGAGGGCATTTACTTTTACAGCGGCTTTACGGCGATTTATGCTCTGGCACGTGCTGGCAAGATGCTAGGCAGCGCGCAGATGATTCGCTTTATCCAGCGCGACGAGATCACGCATTTGCTACTTTTCCAAAATATGATAAACAGCGTTCGCACCGAGCGCCCGGATCTTTTCACGCCTGAAACCGAGGCAAAAATTTACGATATGTTTGAGCGTGCGGGCGAGCTTGAGATCAAATGGGGCAAATACATCACGCAAAACCAGATCATGGGCTTTACCGACGACATCATCGAGCAATACATCCGCTACCTCATCGATCAGCGCCTAGTCGCGATCGGCCTAAAACGCCGCTACAACGTCCCTCATCCGATCAAATGGGTCGATGATTTTGCTAAATTTAACGACCAAAAGTCAAATTTCTTTGAGGCAAAAGTGACCAACTATAGCAAAGGAAGCATCAGTTTTGACGACTTTTAGTCCAAATTTATACCCTATCGTCCTAACTGCGCCAACCTGCCAGCAAAGACAGGACGAACTACTAGAAAAAATCGCCGCCGCGCCCAGAAACTCGGTCATCTTAGCCAGCGAGCTATGTGTGAGCGGGTATGATTTCGATGGATTTTTTAGCGGCGCAAACCGCGCTATGCTGGGCGGTTCGATCGGCAGTTTCGACGCCATACTTTTTGAAGCGCTACAAGAAGCGCTCAGTCCCGATAAATTCCTCGGTCTCACTCATCTAACGAGCCTAAACCGCGCTAAAGGTCTAGCACAAATTTCAATCACGCAGGCGCAAAAAAACGAAATTTACAACGAATTTATCCTGCTAAACAGCCAAAACGTCTTTTACACGCAAAATAAATCAAAACTTTTTTGCCCAAATTTAGAGCATGAAATTTTCGCCTCAGGCGACGAGTCGGCGATAAAGCCTTTTGATTTTAAAGGGTTAAAAATCGGCGTTCTCATTTGCTTTGAGCTTAGATTTGCCCATCTTTGGCAGCAGCTAAAGGGCTGCGATATCATCCTCGCGCCCGCAATGTGGGGCAAGGCGCGCGAGGACGCATATCTTACGCTTTGCAAGGCCTTAGCGCTTGCTAACAGCTGCTACGTCGTGGCCGCAAGCTCGCTTGATTTAGAGTTTTCGGGCGTATTTTTGCCGAGCGGCGAATTTGCGAAAGAGGCTAAATTTGACTCAAATTTGATCCTTGAAACCAAACGAAATTTGGGGCTTTTATGACCGCTCTAGAAAAATCAAAATGCGCAAACATGGCCGATGAGATCGGCGATATACTCACTCTGACGCCCTCGCTTTACAAGGCTCTTTGCGACACGCCGCGCGAGATCTTTGCGCCCGTCACTCGCCACGCATACAGCCTAGACGCTCAGCCCATCGGCGGCAATCAATGGATCAGCTCGCCGCTAACGGTCGCCAAAATGACGCTAGCGCTTGAGGCCGAAGATATCGACAACGCCCTAGAGATCGGCTGCGGTAGCGGCTATCAGGCAGCTATTTTGTCGCATTTGGCGCACAGGGTTTTTAGCGTCGAACGCATCGAAAAGCTCGCGAGCGAAGCCAAAAAACGCTTTGAGGCGCTTAAAATCCACAACGTCCACGTGCGTTTTGACGACGGAAACGTCGGTTGGAAAAGCTACGCGCCATACGACAGAATTTTACTCTCGGCGGCGACGCAACAGGTGCCACAGACGCTTTTTAATCAGCTAAAAAACGGCGGCATTTTAGTAGCTCCTATCAAAAAAGACGGAAAACAGTTTATCGTCAAATTTACAAAGGACGCTCGCGGCGAGATAACGCAAAGAGCACTTGACGAGTGCTTATTCGTGCCACTTTTAGGCGGGATAGAGTAGCGCGGTTCGTCAAATTTGACGCCGTTATTTTATGAGTGCGGTTTTTAAATTTGACTACGTAAACCACCTCGCCGCGAAATTTAGCCATGCGTTAAACCTAAAACTGTATAATCATCGCACAAATTCTTAGCAAAGGAGCTAAAATGGCAACAGATCGCGAGTTGGTTAATTTCTCAGAGGAACACGAGCTAAACACGGTGCTAGCAAGACACGGCAAGGCTCAAAGCATCGCAAACCGCGAGGTGCTTTGCGAGCTTGGCAAAGAGTGCAAAGAAAAACTAGGCAAAAGAGTGCTAACGCAAGACGAATTTGACGAGTTTTTAAAGCCCGTTTTAAATCGCTTGGAGAATAAAAGAGCTTAAATTTCGGGGGCCTTCCCCGAAATTTCTATCAAATTTTCTAGTTAGATATTCTGCCATTTTTAAATTTATTTCTTTACATCACTATAAAAATCTCCAAATTTGCCAAATTTAATGCTCGCTTTGGTTAAATTTGACTTCAAATTTAAAAACCCGCCAAAACGAACAAAATATCGCCAAAATCCCAACGCGGCAAATTTAATATTAGCATAAATTCGGCGCAGTTCCGAGAGAAAATAATCCAAACCCAAACCGCACCGAATTTAACCGAGCTACGCCCTAAAAATGCACTTTAAATTTCGCCCAAAAGCTTCTGCCCGGCTCATAAAGCCTCGTGCCGTTCGGGATAGTCTCGTAGCCTGCGATACCGCCGCCGTAGCCGCCTTTTGAGTTATGAT
>NZ_CALKTQ010000059.1 GCF_937997465.1 uncultured Campylobacter sp.
CCGAACCTGGAGATGATCTTGGTTTGGCGATTTTATAACTTCCAAATTTACGGTCAAATTTGACGGTAAATTTAATATCTTTAAAAATGGAAAGTATATAAGAATAAAAGCAAGAGACGGGCAAGAGCCCGTCTGAATAAAATGCGGTTTAGAACGTAAATTCCCAGTTTAGTCTGAAATTTCTGCCCGCAGAGTAGAAGCGATTTATACCTAAACCAGTGGTTCTATCGATCATGTTCATGGTGCCAAACGGCCTGATGGAGCGTGCAGCGTCCCAAGTGATGTATTTTTCGTTGGTTAGGTTGTAAACGCCCAGTCTAAACGTCAAATTTTTAATCGGGCGCACGTAAGTTACGACATCTACTAGGGTGTAGGCATTGCTTCGCCATTTAGAGTGGCTGTTTGTATTATACGGATTGCCATACGGGTCGGTGTCTAGGCGCCAGAACATATTATAGGTGTCTTTTGCTTTTTTAGATGCGACGTTAGTTACATAGATATCGGCGCCGAATTTATCCGCCGGGCTTGCGTAGCCTAGACCATAGATCGCAGTGGTCGGCTGTATAGCGTTCATCGGTACTTTGCCGTCGTTATCGGTTTGTACCCTGCCTTTTTGCATCGTTAGCTTGTAGCTAGCGTGAAAGCCCTTTAGCGAGTCTGAAATTTGACCGAAATGTAACATAGAGTTTATCTCAAAGCCGCGTACGGTAGCTTTGCTACGGTTTACGTTGCCGTATAGCGCAAAAGGTATGGTGTTGCCGCCGCCTCCCGTGGAATAGCTTTTAGTACCTAGCGAGATTAGATCGATAAAGTTATCGTATTTGGTCTCAAAAAAGCTAGTTGTTATAAAGCTCTTGTCCTCGTGTAGCGTCAATGCAAGCTCTTTTGTCTTAGCTATTTCGGGTTTTAGATCCGGATTTGGCTGGATGGTAAAATCAGGATGCTTAAACGCCAAATATAGCTCGTCCGAAGTCGGCGCTCTAAAGCCTTTGGAGTATTTTAGCTGTATCCTAAAGTAATCCAGCGGATCGATATCGGCTCCGATGGCATAAGAGCTATTCGTAAATTTTTTATCCCTAGCGATGTATTTTATGTTTGCCAGCGCGTTATTAGGCGCTTCTTGCTTCCATGCGTCGTGGGCTATTTTCCACTCGTCTCTATCTGCATAGTCCCACCATTTTGGCTCTGGGCTAGGATTATACGGTACGAAAAGACCTAACACCATATCGTCCGGGATTTTAGGCGTAGAGCCCGGGACGTAGTTTGGTTTATATTTTATCTTGTCGTAGCGATAGCCTAAATTTATCCCCAACCAGTCGTTTACTCGCATATCGTCGTTGAGGTATAGTGCGCCTTCTTTTGTTTTAACCGGGATGAGAAAAGACGTGAGAGGCTCGGTTCTAGGGCAAAGCGCGTAAAGTAGCGTTAGCGGCGCGTTTTCGCACGTATACGGCGTACCGGTAAAATCCGTACCTAGAGTCTTAGGCGCCCACCACTGATTGTTTGTAGTGTCGTAGCCTTGCTTGTTTGTCATGGATTTTTCGGTTTTAGCAAAGCTTAGTCCGTATGCGATATCGTGCTCTACGTCACCCGTTTTGGCGTATTTGTTAAAGTCTAGGTTAAACTGTTTGGTGTTCGTGTCCAGATCGCGCTCTTTCCAGTCGCGGCTTATGTAGCCTTGGCCGTATGGAGTGATGAGATATCCGCTCTGCGAGCTTTGTTTAAAGGTCTTGCCCGTGCTTGCGTCGGTGTAGCTTTTATCTAGTGGAACGGTTGATTTGACGTACTGGTCGGTGGCATAGTCGTATTTTAGCACGTCGATGTTTGGCCGGGAGCAGTCAAATACCGAACAGTCAAGCCACGTGTTGTTTACGTTTTGATTGATGCTAAATTTATTCTGATCATGGACGGCTCCTTGGCTATCTACGAGTCTGTTTACCCACGTTAGTCCGCCGTACTGCGGATCTACTTCTTGGGTTCTTTGCAAGGTTACTTCGCCGCCGTACTTATCGACAACCTTGTTGTTTTTAACCTGAAGTCCGATAGGATTTGAAATTTCAGCGCAGTTTTCTCCTGCTTGGCAGTGCTCCTCGGTTCTGGCGCGGGATTTGATTTTTTGGTTGGAGTATGTAAATTTCATCGTATCCCACAACGGAGTTTCGCTAAAATTTTCATAGGCAAAAGCGCGATTTTTCCTATCCATCATATCGTCGTTGTATCTTAGACCGGTATCTATGATCTCGTCCCTGTTGCTAGAAAGCGTAAGCGTGTATGATAGGTCTTTGCCTTGAGATCGGTTTTTGTAGGTATCTGACATAAAGGTAAATCTATGCTCCTCGTGAGGCTGGAAGCCTAGCTTAATGAGGCTGCTCGTCTTTTTGATGTAGTACGGGTCGGCCTTTTCTCTGGTTCTACCTAGCACGCTATCGTCATAACCCTTGTAACCGTAGTTTTCCGTCTCGTGATGTCTGCGCTTGGTTTGTACGGCTAGGATGTCAAACCACTTAAACCTACCGGCTAGGGTGTGCGAGTGCATGGTTTGATTATCGGCGGTGTTGTAGCCGCCCTTGTAGCCGTAAAAATAGTCCTTATCTAGCAAAAGATCCCTTGCGTCTTTTGTTTCAAACATCACGGAGCCACCAAGAGAGCCTGAGCCCGTGCGAACTGAGTCTGCGCCTTTTGAAATAGTTGCTTGTTTTAGCGTTTCAAATTCCACGCCGTTGCGGGTGTTGTTAAAGTTTCCGTATCCTTCAAATAGCTCCTTAAAGCCTTGCGAGCTTAGCGTCTGAGCCTGATGGAGGCCGTCAACGGTGATAGCCACGCGGTTTTCCTCCACACCTCTTATCGCGTAGCCGCTCTGACCGAAACGCCCAGCCTCCACGGTTGTTACGCCCGTTTCGTATCGCACTAGGTCTTTGTTATCAGAAACCTGCGTTTTGGTTAGTTCTTTGGCGCTTTTTACGCTTTGGCCGACTTTTTTTTGCATCGGATCATTCTCAGCGCCTGCTTCGCCGCTAACCGTTACTTCTTTTAGCTCGACTTCGGCCTCTTTTGCATTTAAATTTGACAAAAGAAGCAAAGCGGCAAGAGAAAATTTAAGATGATTCATTTCTGTCCTTATTAACGATAGTTTTGATATTCATTTGCTCTTAAATGCGAAATGATAATAAATATTTGTTTATAGTTTGATTAAAAGATTGGAATTTAATTTAAAAATTATAAATCAATTTTTTATATTAAGAAATAAAAGGGTTGCTGTTGGTAAAACCGTTGCAAATAGGATAATATTTTGCTTAAGCAAATTTAGTAAATTTAAGACAAAATCCGCGTCCGTCAAAATACAAACGCAAATCAAAGTGAGCGCTATAAAGCTGCCTATCTCGGCAAAACT
>NZ_CALKTQ010000060.1 GCF_937997465.1 uncultured Campylobacter sp.
ACCTCGGTGGTATCTAGCATCACGCGCGCGTTTGCGATCTTGGCGCCCATACCGTCGTTCGCGCCTAGCAGCTCGCCCATGATGACGATCTTTACGCCCATGCCTACGGCGACGCTTAAAGAGCTGATGATGTGGCTTGTTAGGTGCGGAACGTATAGGTGGCGAATCTTTTTGCAAATGCCCAGTTTATAGGCGTCAAACATCTCCTTTAGCTCCTCGCTCACGCTCATCATGCCGACCATCGAGCTAGCAAAGGTTAGCGGCAAAACCGTGATAATGATCGTAAAAATAGTGCTCGCGTTTCCAAACCCGAACCAAAATATAGCTAGAACTATCCAAATAATAGGCGGCATAGAAAGCAGCGTCGTGATAACCGGCTTTAAAAACGCAGCAAAGCTTTTATACGCGCCCGCAACCAGCCCCAGCGTGATACCGATGGCACAGGCCGTGCCGACTCCGACTAGCGAGCGCACGAGAGTGATGTTTATCTCGCTGTTTTTATAGTCCGCCAAAAGCTCGTACGCCCGCACGAAAACGGCCTGCGGAGCCGGGAGCAAAAACTCTCCTCCCAGCTCGCTGCCGATCTGCCAAAGCGCGATGATAAGCGCGATCGTCGCAAGGCCGCTAAAGCCGCCCCAAAGGTAGTCTGCAACCTTTAAAAACGCGCCGCGGTTTTTTTTGACGTTATCTATAAGTATCATAAAAATAGGCTCTTATCAGGCATTTTACCACCGAGCAACTTTGGATTAAACTCGAAAATTTGCTCAAAAAATGCCATCACGTCATCTTGCAACTCATGCGCTTTTGTTACGGTCAAATTTGCCTTATCAAAAGCCCCGGCCAGCGCAGGCTCGGGAGCCGGCAGATACTCGGCGCCGATTTTAGCCGCGCTTTGTTTGTTTTCCAGTATCCATTTTAGCGCGTTCGTTAGATCGGCGTGCAGCGTCTCAAAAAGCGTGCGATTTGCCTCGTAGTAGTCCACGTTTACGATGATGCCCGCCATCGGGATGTATGGCTTGGCATTAAAGCTCTCGCCCCAAGTTTTAGGAAAATCAAGCCCGTAATGCACGGCTACGCCCGCTTTTTTACCGCGCAAAATCGTCGCCTCGCTAAGAGGCTGCGGCACGATAAGCACGTCGTAGTTCTTTTGGATAAACAGCCCAACCGCTTCAGGCGGAGTCTGGGTGTACGTGATGTCAAGCTTGCTCGCGTCTATGCCGCGTTTCTTGCAAAGCGCGCGTAGCACAAGATCGGGCATATCGTTTTTAAACGGCATTATGATTTTTTTGCCGACGAAGTCCTCTAGCGTCTTGATGCTCTCGTCCTTTATCATCGCGTTCATGACGCCTAGCGTGAGCAAATTTAACATCGCGAAATTTAACCCCTGGTTTCGCAGGTTTGCAGCAACGTTTGAGGGCGACATAGTGACCTTGATATCGCCGCTAGCCACGCCCGCGCGCAGGACGTCCGGAGTGTTCCAGATGCGCAGTTTCACGTCGTGCGTCTTAGCTAGCTCGCCTTGCATACTTGCTACGGCCATTATCACGCTAGGGATCGCAGGCGCGCCCCACATCGTAAAGTTTTCCTTCGCAAAAAGGCTAGGAGCCATCGTCGTAGCGCCCAGCGCCGCGCCGAGTCCTAAAAATCCTCGTCTGTTCATAACTTTCTCCTTGTATTAAGATTTTAAATTTTATTTCGTTTCGCTTTGCGGCTCGCCCCCAGGCGTTAAATTTGATCGTAAAATTTAATAGCTAAATTTGACCCGTCCAGACCCGCACCGCAAAAATGCTAAATTTACTCGAGGCAAATTCGAGCTTACCTCAACTTATTTTTGATAATTATACCCAAGATTTAAATCAAAAATCTTGATCTAAATTTTGATTTTTTGTTGATTTGATTCATTAAATTTGGACAGTAAATTTAAAATTTGATAAAACGACTTTCAACTTTTACTTTCTTGTTATGTGGGAAGGGGCTTGAATTACGCTCTGCTTTGCAGTTGCGAGGCAAAGCTGAAGCAAAAGAGCTCCCTTTTATATCCGCCTTTCTCTTTTCTTTGGGAGAGGAAGGGGTTTCTACTTACGGAGCGCGCCCCTTCCTCTCCCAAACCCTCTCCAGCCCCACTGCACGTTAGAGGTGGCGACATTGCTTTGCTGACGCAAAGCGTCGCAAATTTAAATTTGCATTTTCAAGATGCGGGTCTCGGTGGGTAAAATTTGCAAATTTGACCTCAAATTTGAATCAAAAAAAATAAGGCGAAGTATTTTTGTTCTAGACGAGGCGCTTTTTAAATTTGGCGACGGGAGTTACCATATAGGTAATGACCGAGCCAAATTTAAAAGCAACGAAGT
>NZ_CALKTQ010000061.1 GCF_937997465.1 uncultured Campylobacter sp.
CGAGTTTTAGCTCCATTTTTAATCCTTTGAAATCTTTAATTTAATCTGTGAATATAGCAAAAACATCTTAAAAAACGCATTAAACTTCTTAAAAGTATAAAGCTTGTATAATACCCCTCTAACTCAAAAATCCCCCCAAATTTTAAATAACGGAGCAAAAATAATATGGAAAAAATAGCGGATATCATAGAATCTATCGCAAATGAAAAAGGGCTCGAAATCGAGGACGTAAAAGAGCGCGTCATAAGAGCTATTATCAATACCGCAAAGAAAATATACGGCGAAAACTACGAATACGACGCGGTTATAGATAATGCGACCAAGACTCTTCATCTATATCAAAAAATCACCGTCGTAGAGGACGGCGACGAGCGCTTAGCCGAGGATAACGAGCATTTTATAGGTCTAAGAGAGGCTAGAAAGGTCGATAGCGGAGTAGAGATCGGCGACGAGCTAACATACGAGCTATCTACCGACAACCTCGGCCGCACCGCTGCACAAACGCTTCACAAGGAGCTTGAGTATCACATTCAGCGCCTTATGGAGGAAAAAATCTTTCAAAAATATCAAGATATGGTCGGACACATGGTTTTTGGCTCCGTCACGCGCGTGGATAGCGAGGAAAATACCTTCATCGAGATAGACGAGCTGCGAGCCGTGATGCCGCGCAAAAACCGCATAAAAGGCGAGAAATTTAAACCAGGCGACGTCGTAAAAGCGGTCATAAAAAGCGTATATATCGACAAATCTATGGGTATCAAGGTCGAGCTAAGCCGCACGTCGCCAAAATTCCTCGAAGCTCTGCTAAAAGCCGAAGTGCCCGAGATCAAAGACGGCCTCGTGCTGATCGCCGCAAGCGCTAGAATCCCGGGTGAACGCGCTAAAGTTGCACTCGTGGCAACTTCGCCAAACGTCGATCCCGTGGGCGCGACCGTGGGCACCAAAGGCGTGCGCATAAACGCCGTCACAAAGGAGTTAAACGGCGAAAATATCGACGCGATCGAGTATTCCGCAGAGCCTGCGATCCTTATCACCCGTGCGATGGCACCAGCGATCATCAGCTCAGTTAAAATCGGCGAGGACGGTAAAGCCGTCGTGAGCCTAGTAACCGAGCAAAAGAGCAAGGCTATCGGCAAAAGCGGCATAAATATCAGGCTAGCTAGCATGCTAACGGGCCACGAGATCGAACTAAACGAGCTAGGCGCTAGAGGCGAAAGCAAAGACGAAAACGCGAAGGATCTAAAAGCGCTGTTTGGCGATCTGTAGCCAAATTCGAGCCTTTTGGTCGCATTTGTTTAGGGCGGCAAATTTAGGGCGCAACACCAGGATCAAATTTGAGATAAATTTATTTACTCAAATTTGATCCACTTTGTTTGCTAAAATTTGCCGCTTTTTATTTTCTGCTTTAATGCGTTAAATTTTATTCATAAATCAACAAATTTGCCGCACTTTTCCCTCAAAACCAGCACCGCAAAAGTCATGACGCCGAATTTACAAAACCGTCCAACTATAGAGTAAATAAATCCGATACATTTAAATATAATTTTAAAAATGTTTAAGGACGCAATATGTAAAATACCCGCAACAACCTTGCGGGATTAAAAATGAACGAAAAATCGCCGAATCAAACCAAATCCCTCAAAAAGCTACTTTTGATAGCCTTAATAGCTCTCATAGTCGGCCACGTCGGCATGTACGTAAACCAAAGAAGCGAATGGCTTTACGAAGGCCAGCCCTACAAGAAGGCAAAAGAGTGGCTAATAGGCGCAAATTTTATGATGGTGTACGGCAACTTTCTAACCAAACTCCCCTTTGTCGATGAAAAAAGCCTTATCGTCCAGCCCGTGCTTGCCCTGCAGGATTATTTCATAAAAAAGTGGAAGGAAAATTTACCCGACGACGATGCGGAAAAATACGCAGACTGGTATGTTTTTAGACTGATGATGTATATCGCATCCGACAGCATTTATCTGTTTATGAAGTACGATATGGACGAAGTCAAAAAAATAAACGAAAAAGCTTGGGAAACCATAGAAAATATGGTTAAATATGAAGCCAAAGACAAGATGTTTCAAAAGATTAGGTATGCAGCATTTAACAACTCATCCGTTATATTTTCAAAAAACGTACTCGCAAACTGGTCTGATATAAAAAATAAAAACGGGCGAAAGTTGGTAAATATAAAAAACGAAACAAAATCTCACGACGTCAAACAGCACGAAAGACTCATAAAGCTGCGCGAATATATAAAATATATGAACGCGCTTTACTCCTCAAAATACCCTGAAATATACGATAAAGCCAAAAAGGCCGAGGCGGCCGAGTATTATGAAAATTCAGGGTTGCACTCC
>NZ_CALKTQ010000062.1 GCF_937997465.1 uncultured Campylobacter sp.
TGCCGATCGCCGTACTCGTGATCTGCTCGTGTCTGGCTATGGGTTTTATATTTTATAAAAAACTACAAGACTCCTCCAACTATATCTCAAACGTCGATATACAGAGCAAGGTGGAGTCTTATATGAACATATTGCAAATGATTTATAAAGACGTGGCAAAGCGCGACGTAGAGGAGTTTCAAAGATATAGCGAATTAGCAAATTCTATCCCGTCGTGGATGGTGAAGCAAACAGGCGAAAAAAATGAGCTCATCATCCTAGCTAGCTCACAACAACCAAGCTTAATCGGGGAAAATTTACCCTATAAATTTTGCGGTATGGACGCCAATGCGCACGCAGAGTTGGCTCGCAACGGTGCCTATAAAAGTATAAAACTAATCCCAGACAATAAAGCCGAGATCTGCTATTTTAAAAATATAGACGGCGCGATAATAGGCTACAATATGGTTCAAGGCGTTAAAATTTCCGGTTTTGACGATCCGCTTTTTGCGCAGTGGTTTATCGTGAATATGAAAAATACATTTATCGTAACGAGCGTAATGGTGCTTATTTGTATTTTTCAATATTTGCTTTTTTATAGAAGTATAAGAAATAATCAAGTCTCCCTAATGAAAACTAATGCCAAGCTCGTAGCCAATAATGCCGAGATGCAAAAGCGGCTTTATAGAGATTCTCTTACGGGTTTGCCTAATAAAACAGCTCTGGAGCGTGATCTGGAGGCGATGAAAAGCCCTAAAATCATCATTGTGGATATCGACGAATTTAGAAAAATGAATAACTACTTCGGCACTGCAGTTTGCGACAGAATTTTAGTACGAATGACGCAAATTTCGCAAAAATTCGCAGATGATAATAATATGGCGGTTTACCGAGTGGGGCCCGATCAGTTTGCGTTTATCGAGGATGCGGCGTTTTTTATCGATAGGTATGAGGATTTAGCTACCGAGCTTTTGGATAATATCAAAGGCCTAGTCGTCGATATCACCGCACTTGACGGCGAGCAAAGCGAGATAGAGATACACTGCACGGTGGGCTTTGCGCTTGATGAGACCGATACGTTTAAAAAGGCGATGGTGGCGCTTGAGTTTGCTAAACAAAGCGGAAAGGACTATTTTTGCTACTTTAAAAACATCGACGATACGCCGCAATACGCCGAGCAAATCACTCGCTCAAATATGATACGAAACGCTATCATAAACGATAGGATCGTGCCGTTTTATCAACCGATATTTAATAAAGAAAAGCAAATCGTAAAGCACGAAACTCTAATCCGCATCCAAAACAGTAACGAAATCATCTCTCCAAGCGTCTTTTTGGAGGTTTCAAAGCGCATCAAACGCTATACCGATATCGAAAAAATGTTGATCGAAAAAAGCTTTAAACTAATTGCCGATAGGCCCGACGCCGTAATCTCTGTAAATTTATCCGGGCGCGATATGACCGACGGCGACGTAAGTGTGTTTATCATCGAAAAATTAAATAAATACAAAGTTGCCGGACGCGTGATATTTGAAATACTAGAGGATGAAAACATCGAAAATATCGAGCGTATCGGAACATTTATCGAGCGCGTGCGCAGGATGGGCGTCAAGATCGCTATAGACGATTTTGGCTCTGGCTATAGTAACTTCTCTTACATCCTAAAACTAAAGCCCGACTACATAAAAATCGACGGCTCCATCATAAAAAATATAGACACGAGCGAGGACTCTCGCGCGATAGCCGGCGCCATCATCGCCTTTGCTAAAAAGCTCGACATCACGGTAATAGCCGAATTTGTCCGCTCAAAAGAGGTGTTTGATGCATGCGTAGAACTTGGCGTGGACGAGTTTCAGGGCTTTTATCTGGGCGAGCCTAGAGATAGCCTTTATGAGGATTAAAATTTAACTGCGACGCTATTTTGTCGGAGGCTTTAATCTTTTGCCGTCTTGTAAATTAGCCTTGATTTTTTGATGAATTATCGCCGATTTTTATATCATTTTAACTTTCAATAAAAACAATAATGTCTCTTGCGGAAATTTTAAAGCGGACCGGTTTTTGTAAATAAACTACCAAGTAAAGCTTTATAAAATGAAATCTCGTTGAGTAATTGCCGAATTTATGCACTTGACACGTTTTAGGGCCTGCTTCATTAACTTTTGTAATTATTTATGGATCAATTGCCTTCTTGTGTTTGTACTAAGTTTGGTTTAGACTTTTGTTTTTGCGACAGCGGCGTCAAATTTGACTTTAATTTTTATTGGGTTTTGGCGCTTCCTGTTTGATTACGAAAAAGCATCATATCGCGCAAGGATAAGATTTGTCCATGCGCCCAAAAAGCTAAGTATATTTGGTTTTTGTAGTTTGGCTTGCGAGCTTTGTATGGTTTAAATTTTATCAAGATTGATCGCCGAGTATTGTGATTAAAAACTATCAAATTTCAAGATATTTTTTACAGAAATAAAAAAGCTAAATTTAGCGACCTGCATCGTAAAGATGCAGGTTAACTCGACTTACAAATTTAGCTTAAATTTGCGCTTTGATTTTTTCGTAAAGCGATAAAATTTCGTCTTTTTTGATGATAAAGCTATTTTTATTTGCGATGAGGTGCGCGGAGCTGTGCATGATGGTCTCGGCGACTCTAAGCCCGTTTTGTTTCATTGTAGTGCCAGTTTCAACGACGTCCACGATCGCGTCGGCGAGCCCGACCAGCGGCGCTAGCTCGATCGAGCCGTATAGTTTGATGATCTTTAGCGCGGTCGCCTTTGCGGCAAAATAGTTGCGCGAGATGTGCGGCATTTTGGTGGCAATCTTTAGCTCTGGTGCGTTTAAATTTAACTCCTCGCCCTCTTTTATGCCCACGCAGACGCGGCATTTACCGATCTTTAGATCAAGTAGGCGCACGACGTCAGGACGGTGCTCTTCAAGCACGTCAAGACCCACCACGCCGATATCTGCGGCGCCGTTTACGACGTAGGTCGGGATGTCTTGGTTACGAACCATTAGAAATTTAAAATCACCCTCGCTCATTAGCAGTTTTCTGTCCTCAAACTCAAACGAGCTTTGAAAAATTTTCCTAAAAATCGCGAGAGTTTCGTCGGCGATGCGGCCTTTTGGCAAAGCAACCGTTAGCATAAGATGTCCTTTTTTTGTTCGATTAGTTTTTGCATCCCGCGAAATACGAGCATGCGGTCGTAGATACTCGTGGTAAAAAAGCGCGATAAAAACTCGCCGTCGCCGCCCGTGAAGTAGATTTTCGAGCCGTTTGCCATGTTTTCTATGAGAAGCAGGATCGGTTTGATGATGCCGTAGCTCACCGCGTCGGTCGTTTTTTGCGGGAGTGCGTCGAGGTCGATCTGCGAATTTAGCGAGATTTTTAGCCTAGGCGAAATTGCTTCGCAAGCTTTTAGGATGTGCGAAATGCCGGGCACTATCGCGCCGCCAAGGTGCATAGAGTCCATCATAACGTCTATGGTTACGGCACTACCTGCATCGACAATAAGACCGTTTTTTACGGCATAACAGCTAGCCACGCGGTCGATACCAAGGCCTTTATAGATAGTATCTAGTTCAAAATAGGGCTCCAAATTTACGAATCTGGGCGAATTTTGTAGCCTTTTAGTTACTTCATCGTTTACGCTTATGAAATAAATTTTTTCGTCGCTCTTAAAATATTTAAAATTTTCAATCCTGATTTTGATTATTTTGCCGTTTTCAAAAAAGGTGGCGTTAGTGTTGCCTACGTCACATAGAGTCATTTTTGTAGCCGTTTTCTTTCATTAAATTTGCGGTTTTTGAACAGATATCAGAGCTGTAAAAAATAGCTTTTTTCTTAAAATTTACGCCTGTTTGCTCAGCGATTTTATCAGCTATTTCATTAATCGCTTCAAATTCTTTGCTTAAAAATCTAGCCTTTGCGCTGCGAAAAAATAAAAGCATATAAAATCCCTTGATATCGACGCCCGTAAGTGCGACAAGGGTCTTTTTTTTAGTAAATTTATCAAGCTCAACCCAGGTTAGATTTTTTAAAATAATCTTTTTGGCTTCCAGAACTTGATAAATTTCTTGCTTCGTCATTTAAGCTCTAAGCTGTAATCGTCGTAGAAAAATTCTTTCGCTCCGGCGAAAATTTGGCTCTCAACCTCGTCTGAAAGCTCGTAAATTTTGGCATTGTCGAGCGCTAGATCTGTCTTGATGAGATATCCTGTTTTTTCCATTATATAAAGCGAGCCGTTATAGACGGTGGCGCTTGAAAAGATGGCGAATTTAAAATATACGTCTTTGATTTGTTTCAAATTTAGGTCGCTAAGCACGATTTTGCCGTCTTTTAGCAAGATATATACATATTCGCCGTTTATGACGATGTCTTTTATCTCGCCGTTATAGTAAACCGTTTTTTCCGGATTTATCGAGACGATACGCTTGCCTGTGGCGGCTATCATCGTGTCGTTTACGACGTTGAGCGAGATGATGTTGTTAAAAAACTGCTCGCTACTCACAACCACGTCACGTAAAATTCGGCCTTGGTTTTTATCCGCGATCATGATCTTACCGTCAAGCGTAGGAAATATAACGAGCGAGCTCATAAATAACGGCGCAGCGACGCGAGAGTCCTGCGCATAGACGTTTGAGCTTTCAAACTCGAGCAAAGTATCGTTTGTTGCAATGTCGATGAGATATATGGCATTGCCCGCGCTTAAAAGGGCTAGTTTATTATCTTCTAGAGCGGCTGAAACGATTGCTTCATTGAAGCTTCTTTGAAATAAAATTTCGTTTGAGCTGTTTGCAACGATCAAATTTCCATCCAAATCGGAGCTGATAAATTTACCGTCGGCGGAATTTAACAAGGTTGCACCCTTTGGCAGCTTTATCTCGGGCGAGAGTAGGCCGTTTTTAGTTATCGCCATACCGTTTTTTAGCACCGCTCCGTTTATGCTCGCCGTCGCGATGCTAGCCGGCAGCCTGTTTTCTGAAATTTTTTCATTTTGCACATCGGTCGGTTCGAAATACTGCCTTTTTGTACTGCATCCGCCGAGTACCGCGACGCAGAGTGCAGCCGCTAAAATAGCTTGAAATTTTCTCATTTTGCATTTCCTTGATAGTGTTCTAAATTTTTGACGATGGATTGAAGCTGAGAATTTAAAGGAACCTTTTTAAATTCGTTTTTTGCTTCGTCGATTTTATTTTCTTTCATTAGCTCATACCCTCTAATAACGGCCTTATATGAAGTCAAAATTTGACCGCTAGGCTCGTTTATCTGGGATTTTACGATATCTTTTAAAAGCGGATCTATTTGCTCGTTTGCTAGCGATTTTAGCGCGTTTGTGTCGTTGTTGTCAACCGCTCTTTTAAACTCGTAAAGCGCGTAAAGCGAGGCGTCTTTTTGTTTTAGTTCGGCTTTTGCTTGCTCGTCTTTTGGATTAAGTATCAGTTTTGCATATGCGGCGTTTGCGGCTTTAAACTCTTTTTCTTTCAAAGCGCCGTTTATATAGTATCCCGCCGCGCCGATCACGCCTAAGGCGAGCGCACCGATGATAATTTTTTTATATTTTTTAAAAAATCTTTCGCTTTTGATTATGTTTTCTAAAAATTGTTCTTGAGTATTTAACTCTTCCTTTATAGAATCAATATCATCTTTGATGGCCAAGTTTGTTCCTTAAATTTTAGTTATTGAAAGTTCGTAATTGTAGCATAATAAATATAAAACAGCATAAAAATCAAGGCAAATTGTGTTATAATGCGGAAAATTTTAAAAATTTGACGAGGTTTTATGCAGATAGACGATACTTTATTAACCAAACTTGAAAAGCTTAGTTCGCTCAAAGTCGAGAGCGACAAGCGAAGGGAAATCGAAGGTCAACTCAGTGAAATTTTGAGCTTTGCGGGTATACTAGACGAGCTTGATCTAAGCGCTTCTCAAGCGGTAGTAAGCTCTAGAGAAGGCGGAACTCCGTTAAGAGAAGACGTAAGCGTGAGCTCTGACGTGATAGAAACTATACTTAAAAACGCTCCAATGAGTAGCAAACACTTCTTTGTCGTGCCGAAAATTATAGAATAAGGAAATTTTATATGGAGCAAATAAGGCAAGAAACTCAAAATGATAGTTTAGAGCCCAAGAAAATAGACGTAAGCTTGGAGACGTTATTAAAAACGGTCGTACACAATAAGGCCAGTGACTTGCACCTTGTCGCAAGAAGCGAGCCGCAGATCAGAATAGACGGAACTTTGAGGCCGCTTGAGCTCGGCGTGCTAAAGGGGCACGATATACAAGATATCTGCTATGCGCTCATAACCGACGTGCAAAAAAGCGATCTTGAGGAAAATAGGGAGCTTGACTTCGCAATAGAGCTTCCCGGCGTCGGACGTTTTAGGGGCAACTATTATTATACTATGAACGGCGATTTGGCTGCCGCATTTCGTATTATTCCGACGGATATTCCGTCTCTTGACGACCTTAGAGCGCCTGCTATTTTTAAAGAAGTGGTAAAGCGCGAAAAGGGACTAATTTTGGTCACCGGACCTACAGGTAGCGGTAAATCGACGACGCTTGCCGCGATGCTAAACGAGATAAATTTAAACGAAAGAAAGCATATTATTACCGTAGAAGATCCTGTCGAGTTCGTACATACGAATAAAAAAGGTCTTTTTTCTCATAGAAACGTCGGCGTGGATACCAAGTCTTATGCCAAGGCGCTCAAAAGCGCGCTTCGTGAAGACCCTGATATTATTTTGGTGGGCGAGCTTCGAGACAGAGAAACGATATCTACGGCTATTACGGCAGCAGAGACTGGCCACTTAGTATTTGGCACGCTGCACACAAACTCGGCTATTCAGACTATCAACCGTATCATAGATAGCTTTGAGGGCGGCGAGCAGCTTCAGGTACGAAATATGCTCTCGGTTTCGTTAACGGCGGTTATATCGCAAAGCTTACTTCCAAAAATAGGCAGCGGACGACTTGCTATACACGAAATACTAATTAACAATAACGCTATCGCAAACCTTATTCGAGAAAACAAGGTGCATCAAATTTACTCCCAAATGCAGCTAAACCAACAAGTAACCGGCATGATGACACAAACGCAGTCTTTAATGAAAGCTATTAGAGCAAATCAAATCACGAAAGAAATGGCGATGAGATATTCAACCAATCAGCAAGAACTCGCGCCATTGTTAGGTATGTAATGGATTTTGTTACTCTATTTGACGTAGTCGTCGTTTCATTGGTTTTGATACTGGGTATAAAAGGCGTGATAAGCGGACTGATAAAGGAAATATTTGGCCTCATCGGTCTAATCGGCGGTATCGTGGTGGCTAGTAGATTCGGTATTAGAGTCGGTCATCTGATAAGTGATAATGTTTATAAAATAGAGGGCGATTCTATTTTATTTTTTGCTGGATTTTTAACGACGCTTATTGTATTCTGGATACTTTGCTTGGGTATCGGCGCATTTTTATCGAGATTAGTAGGGTTAAGCGGACTTGGATTTTTGGATAAAATGGGCGGATTTGTCATCGGGAGCTCTAAAATTTTCCTAGTTTTTGCAGTTTTGATGGTGACTATTTCAAATATTCAAGTTTTAAATAACAAAATAGAGCCGTATTTTAGGGGAAGTAAACTGTACCCGATTTTGCTGGATACCGGCAAATGGATAATGAATGTTAACGTAAAAGGCATATCAGGTGGCGTGGGAAATATCGAAACGCCGTTTGACGCATCTATGCAGGAGCAAAGACCAAATTTGGAGATAAATTCGACGATTAAGGAGTATAAATAATGATTGAGAATTTAGAATACGACGCGCTTCTTGAGAAATTTAAAAAAATTTTGAGAGATAATGGGCTAAAATACACGCAACAGCGAGAAGTTCTACTAAAGACGCTCTACAACAACGACGAGCACTTCACTCCGGAGAGACTTTATTTTTTCATTAAAGAGACCTATCCTGACTTAAATGTCGGCATTGCGACCGTTTATAGGACGCTAAATTTGCTCGAAGAGGCCGAGATGGTAACCTCTATCAGCTTCGGTTCGCAAGGTAAAAAATTCGAGCTTGCAACCAAGCCTCACCACGATCATATGATATGCCGCAGATGCGGAACTATCATCGAATTTGAAGACGCAACCATAGAAAAAAGACAGGCAAATATCGCAAAAGAACACGGGTTTAAGCTAACCGGACACATGATGCAGCTTTACGGAGTGTGCAAAGAGTGCAATGCCAAAGAGGCAAAGGGCGGCAAGTGATATTTGAAAATCAACTGGAGATCCAGAGGCTAGAGACCGCAAACGAGCTAAGAGATGCAGGCATAAATCCATATCCGCATTTTTTGCGCCGCGATATGGATATAACTAAATTTAGGCTCAAATTTAAACATATAATAGACACCGAAGAAAAGAGCGCAGAAGGTCAGCTAGTAAGCCTCGCTGGACGCGTTAAGCTCATCAGGGATGCAGGCAAGGCGATATTTGCCAACATCGAGGATGAGGACGGCAATCTCCAAATTTACTTTAGCAACAAGACGCTTGATCCGGACTGGTTTAAGGTTGTAAAGAAAAATATCGAAGTAGGCGACATTATATACGTGCGCGGATATGCCTTCGTCACGCGAACAGGCGAATTTTCGATGCACGTTAGCGAGCTAACTTTAGCATCAAAGGCTATTTCACCGCTTCCGGAGAAATTTCACGGACTAACGGATATAGAGACTAGATATCGCCAAAGATACCTAGATATGATAATGAATCCAGAGGTCAGAGCTGATTTTAAGCGCCGCTCGGTTATCGTTAGCACGATTCGCAGATTTTTCGAGGATAAGGGCTTTTTGGAGGTCGAGACTCCGATGATGCACCCGATCCCGGGCGGTGCTAACGCTAAGCCTTTCGTCACGTTTCACAATGCGCTTGGCGTGGAGAGATTTTTACGCATCGCGCCTGAGCTTTATCTAAAGCGGCTCATAGTGGGCGGTTTTGATGCCGTTTACGAGATGAATAGAAATTTTCGCAACGAGGGTATGGACTTAACGCACAATCCAG
Organism: uncultured Campylobacter sp.; assembly: GCF_937997465.1. GTDB lineage: Bacteria > Campylobacterota > Campylobacteria > Campylobacterales > Campylobacteraceae > Campylobacter_A. The sequence goes on from NZ_CALKTQ010000062.1 coordinate 9,017, forward strand.
AATTTACCAGCATTGAGTTCTACTGGGCGTGGCATACTTATCACGATTTGATGGGGCTAACCGAGGAGCTATTTAACGTGCTTCTTGATAAACTAGATATGCCTAAAATCATCGAATTTGACGGTATGCAGATCGATTTTAGCAAGCCGTTTAAACGCATAAGCTACAAAAAAGCGCTCGTAGAAATCGGCGGTCTAGACGAAGCGATCATCGGCGATAAGGATAAAATTTTAGCTAAGCTCAAGGCTGACGGCTTTGAGGCAAACGCAAAGCTTGATTTAGGGCATTTGCAAGCCGAGCTTTTTGATAACTATGTAGAAAGCAAGCTAACCGATCCGACGTTTATCATAGACTATCCGATTTCGATCAGCCCGCTTTCTCGCAGAAGTGATGCAGATCCTAATATCGCGGAGAGATTTGAGCTGTTTATCGCAGGGCGCGAGCTAGCAAATGGCTTTAACGAGTTAAACGATCCGATTGATCAATACGGCCGCTTCGCTTCACAAATCGAAGCTAAAAATGCAGGAGACGATGAAGCTCACGAGATGGACGAGGACTATGTGAGGGCTCTTGGCTACGCGATGCCTCCGACTGCGGGGCAGGGCATCGGTATAGATAGGCTCGTGATGCTACTAACCAATAAAAAATCCATCCGCGACGTGGTACTTTTCCCGGCGATGAGACCGCAAAAAAACGAAACCAAGGAGAATTAATGAGTTTGCAAAGTTATGATAAAGAAATTTTTGATTTAGTAAATTTGGAATTAAAACGCCAATGCGACCACCTCGAGATGATCGCGAGTGAAAATTTTACCTATCCTGAAGTAATGGAAGTAATGGGCTCGGTTCTAACCAATAAATACGCGGAAGGCTATCCAGGCAAACGCTACTACGGCGGCTGCGAATACGTCGATCAGATTGAGCAGCTAGCGATAGATCGCTGCAAAGAGCTTTTTGGTTGCGAATTTGCAAACGTACAGCCAAACTCAGGCTCGCAGGCAAACCAGGGTGTTTACGGCGCGCTTTTAAATCCGGGCGATAAAATTTTAGGCATGGATCTAAGCCATGGCGGACACCTAACTCACGGCGCAAAAGTAAGCAGCTCTGGTAAAATTTATCAGAGCTTTTTCTACGGCGTGGAGCTTGACGGACGAATAAACTACGACAAAGTGATGGAAATCGCGCAAATCGTAAAACCTAAGATGATCGTGTGCGGCGCGAGCGCATATACTCGCGAGATCGAATTTAAGAAATTCCGCGAGATAGCTGACGCCGTCGGCGCTATACTCTTTGCCGATGTGGCGCACATCGCGGGCCTAGTCGTAGCTGGCGAGCATCAGAGTCCTTTTCCGCACTGCGACGTGGTGAGCTCAACTACGCACAAGACCCTTCGCGGACCTCGCGGCGGTATCATTATGACAAACAACGAAGAGTACGCTAAAAGGATAAATTCGTCTATTTTCCCTGGCATTCAGGGCGGACCGCTCGTTCACGTTATCGCGGCAAAGGCGGTAGGTTTTAAACATAACCTTTCGCCTGAATGGAAAATTTACGCCAAGCAAGTCAAAGCAAACATCAAAAAGCTAGCCGAAATTTTAGTAAAACGTGGCTTTGACCTAGTTAGCGGCGGTACGGATAATCACCTGGTTTTAATGAGCTTTTTAAATCGCGAATTTAGCGGTAAAGATGCCGACATCGCTCTTGGAAACGCAGGCATAACGGTAAATAAAAATACGGTTCCAGGCGAAACTAGAAGCCCGTTTGTTACAAGCGGTATCCGCATCGGAAGTCCGGCGCTTACGGCTCGCGGCATGAAAGAAGCGGAATTTGAGATCATCGCAAACAAAATCGCCGACGTGCTAAGCGATATCAATAACGCAGCGCTTCAAGAAAAAGTAAAAGCCGAACTAAAAGAGCTTGCGGGCAAATTTATCATCTATGATAAGGCGACTTATTGATGCAGAGCATAGACACCGCGCTAATCAAAATGAACACGAGCCACTACTGGATCAAACGCGATAATATCGTAAGTAAGATTGAGTACAAGGGACGGACGTTTTTCAACAAATTTGAGCTCATAAATGAGCCTCTAAGCTATCAGGTGATAAAAGATCACGACGAGGGCAAGATCACTGTCGCGCACTCGCTGATACTGCCTGGCGACAAGGTAGAAAATATCGTCTTTGACTACAACGGCAGGATGCCTGAGCGCTTTTGGCACCGTGCTCAGCTTTTGCTCCGCGAGGAGGGATTTATAAATTTTACCGCCTACGAGAGCAAGACACCGGGACACTTGCACCTTTATATACACAAAGGGCACACGACGCTAAATGAGGGCTATCAGATAGCGAATAAACTATCTATGTTGCTTAGTTCGCGTTTGGTTAAAGAGTGGAGAGTGTTTCCGACGATGGAGTTACCGAAAGAATTTAATATCTTGACGTTGCCGTACAAAGTTTATCAAAAAGAGCGCGGCGCAAGCTGGTCAAAACATATGTAAGGAGTGAAAATGGAATATAACGAGCTAAGAGACATCATGCTTGATAATAACGAGGATAAAAAGAGCAAAAGCGTTAAGAGGATACTCATCCTCGTCGCAGTTTTTGTCATCATCTTTTTAGCTGTTCTCATCGTGATGAAATTTTTAAATTCCTCCGAAACTAACGATCAGATTGCACAAACTGATTCTAGGCTGGTTTTGCCGCCTGAGCCAGATAATACGCGAAGTATCCCTCAGCAAGTGAGCGTGCCTGCTACGCCGCCTAACGAGCCTGCGCCGCAAGTAGCACAAGCTAACGTCTCGCCAGTCGCTCCACCGCCTCCTCCGTCCGAGCCTCAGGCGCAGCAGCCAAATCCCGCCTTTGAGCAGGTGCCTATCGTGCCTGAAAACAAAGGCCAAGATAGCTTTGAGGATATGGTAAAAGCGCTTAAGGAAAAAGAGGATAAAAGGCAGCAAGATGCAGGCGCGACAGCTCCTACGCCGACCGAGTCTTCTACTATACAAGGTGCTTTAAAGCAAAATGACGCTCCAAGCGCTCAGCCAGGCGAACCAAAAGCCGAGCCTAAGCAACACGTAAACGTAGTAAAACAAAAAGAGCCTAAACAAGAAAAACCTGTAAAACAGCCTAAAAACGATGCAGCTAAAGAAAAACAAGCAAAACAAAAGCCGGCTAAACAAGCTCCTGCAGCTAGCGGCGGCGATGCTCACAGCGGTAGTTACGTGCAAGTTTTCGCCGTTAAACACTTTAATGAAAAAGCGCCTGAGCTTGGCAAACTAAAAGCCGCAGGATACGCCTATAAGCTATACAGGACGAATGTAAACGGCAATGAAATCATCAAGGTTCTAGTCGGCCCTTATAGCGGCGAGCAGTTAAAAAGCGAGCTTGCTAAAATCAAGCAAAGTGCCGCTCCAAACGCCTTTATCGTAAATATAAAATGATGGTTTTTGCCGTTTTTGGCAACCCTATATCCCACTCCGTTTCGCCGAGACTACACAACCTAGCTCTCGGCGAGCTTGGTCTATCTCGCGAAGCCCTCTATACTCGATACGAGTTAGCGGACGGCTCGCAACTCATCTCTAGATTTAAAGAACTAAAACTAAGCGGCGCAAACGTCACAGTACCTCACAAAGAAGCCGCGCTCGCGCAGTGCGACGCTCCAGACGAAACGGCTGCTAAAATCGGCTCCGTAAATACTCTCGTAGCTCGCGGCGATAAAATTTACGGTTACAATACCGACGCGCCCGGATTTTTACGAACGATAGAGAGTTTTGGACATATAAATTCAGCTCTCATTTTGGGTGCTGGCGGAACGGCTAGAGCGGTCGCATATGCGCTAAAAAGCCGCGGCGTGCGAGTTTGCGTGCTAAATAGAAGCGAGGAGAGGCTGGCAAATTTTGCTGAATTTGAAAAATTTAGCTGGGCGAATTTTGGCAAATTTAATGGCAGCAAATTTGATCTCGTCATAAATACGACCTCGGCAGGGTTAAAAGATGAAAATTTGCCTGCACCGATCGAGATTTTGCGTCCGATTTTTGATGAAAGCAAATTTGCCTTTGACGTTATTTACGGCAAGAAAACGCCTTTTTTAAATTTAGCCGCCGCTAGCGGGCTCGCGCATAAAGACGGCTCAGAGATGCTACTTTTTCAGGCGGTTTTAGCGTTAAATTTATTTTTTGAGGGCTCGCTTGACGAGGCCAAAATTGAAGCCTCGATGCGAAAAGCCCTCTATTTATCGGCTTCTTCTAGATAATAATCTATCTGAGCTTTTCTTAAAATTCTAATCAAATCAGAGCTGCCCGCTACTCCCGTCGGATAGCCAGCGGTCATGATGTAGCTTTTGTCGTCTTTTATATAGCCTTTTTCGACTGCGGCTTTGATCGATTTAGCCATCAGTGTATGCAGTCTTTCTTCTTTTTCTATTACAAACGCAGCCGTTATGCCCCAGCAAAGAGTCAGCCTATACGCGGCCTGCTCGTTGTGCGTTATGGCGATGATATCTATATCGGTGCGGTATCTGGCTAGTTTTGCCGCCGAGCCACCAGATGAGGTTAGCGCGATTATGCCGTCTACTTTTAGCGCGGAGGCGAGCCTGGCAGTACTAGATGCGATCATATCGGTATCGTCGTAGCGGTCAAAATCAAATTTGTTAAAAGGATAAATTTGCTGTGTTTGGATTATAGTGTTGCTCATCGCTTCTACGACGGCGACGGGGTTTATGCCGACCGCGCTTTCTTCGCTTAGCATGACCACGTCGGTGCCGTCTAGTACGGCGTTTGCCACGTCGCTGATCTCGGCTCTAGTTGCCGTTTCGTGCTCGGCCATACTTAGCATCATCTGCGTGGCGGTAATGACCGGCTTAACTGCTTCGTTTGCTTTTTTAATGATGAGCTTTTGTATCGTCGGCACCTTATAGTACGGCACCTCGATACCTAGATCTCCGCGAGCAACCATCACGCCGTCGCTGACCTCGATAATCTCGTCGATATTTTCTACTGCGTCAAATTTTTCTATTTTGGCGTAAATTTGAGCTTTGGAGCCAAAGCCCTTTAGGATTTCTCTAGCTTTTCTTATGTCGTTTGCGTTTTGTACGAAAGAGATCGCGATGAAATGCACGCCGTTTTTGGCGCCAAATTCCAAATCTTTTAAATCTTTAGGCGTGATAACTTCGATATTAAGCTTGGTATTTGGGAAATTTACGCCTTTGTTCGATCGGAGTATCCCGTCGTTTTCTACTACGGCTTCTACTTTTTGGGTGCTTGCTTGCGTGATTTTGGCGCGAATTTGTCCGTCGCATAGGTATATGTACTCGCCCGTTTTTAGAGCGGCTAAAATTTGAGGCTGATTTATGCAAAGCTTATAGTGATTTTCGTCTATTTGCTCGCCGATTATTTCATCTTTTACGAAGATTAGCGTATCGCCGATTTTTAGTTTAAATTCACTTCTGTCTAGCTTGCCGACTCTTATTTTAGGGCCGCAGATATCCTGAAATATGCCTATTTTTTGCCCGAGTTTCGCCTCTACTTGCCTGATTTTATTGATATTTGATTTATGGTATTCGTGCGTGCCGTGGCTGAAATTTAGCCTAAAAGCATTGACTCCGGCTAAAACTAATTGCTCCATAACCTCTATGGATTCGCTGGCTGGTCCGACCGTGGCTAGGATTTTGGTTTTTTTGTTCATGGATACCCCTTTTTGCGCAATTTTACCAAATTTTTAAAAAAAATAAGTATAATCGGCCAATTTATTTTAAGGAGCAAAAATGAAAAAGTTTTTAGCGGTTTTGGCTGCTTTCGGTTTAGCGCTAAGCGCGAACGCAGCGGACAAAACCTATAAGCTAAAGCTAGCTAGCACCTGGGAGAGCACGACTCCGGTTTTGGGCGACGCGGCGAAAGAATTTAAGCGCGTGGTCGAGACGCTAAGCGATGGCAGGCTAGAGGTGAGGATAGACTATCCGTCTAAGCACAAGGCGCCGTTTGGTATACTAGACTTCGTTAAGGGCGGTCAGTATGATATCGGCTATACTGCGTCTTATTACTATAAGGGCAAGGACGCAAACACTATGTTTTTTACCGCCGTGCCTTTTGGTATGACTGCTAGCGAGCTACGCGCATGGTATGAGTTTGGCGGCGGCAAACAACTAGAGGAAAAAGTTTACGATAAATACAACATCAAAGTCTTTAACGCCGGCGACACAGGCACGCAAATGGGCGGTTGGTTTAAAAAAGAGATCAAAAGCGTAGATGATCTAAAAGGCCTAAAAATCAGGATCCCTGGCTTTGGCGGCGAGGTGATGGCGCGAGTGGGAGCGACTATAAACACGATCCCGACCGGCGAGCTATATATGGCGCTAGAGATGGGCACTATCGACTCGGTCGAGTGGGTAAGCCCTGCGTTTGATATGGGTCTTGGTTTTCACAAGATCGCCAAATACTACTACACAGGTTGGCAAGAGCCGAGCGGCCAAACTCAGTTTTTCGTAAACAAAAAGACCTACGAGAAGCTACCTGCCGATCTTCAGGCTGTGATCGAGGCTGCGGCTAATCAAGTAGCCAGCATGCTAAATACGCGCTCGTTCTTTGATAACGCAGAATACTGGGCGAAGATGAAAGCGGAGTATCCTGATATCGAGGTTCGCTCGTTCCCGCAGGACGTCATGGACGCGCTTAGAAAAGCAAGCGACGAAATCCTAGACGAAGAGGCGGCGAAAGATCCGCTATTTAAGGAGATTTTGGACTCTCAAAGAGCGTTTTTAGCTAAAGCTCGCGAGTGGACGAAGATTTCCGAGTTCTCGTATATCCAAAAAACTACGAAGTAACTTCTCTCGCTCGTTTCGGGCGGCTTAAATTTACGGCCTTCGGGTCGTAAATTTCTCTTTTAAATTTTCTTTTTATTCTTTGTCGTGCTTGTAAAATTTGATTTTGAGGCTATGTGCTAAATTTTATCAATTTTGGCGGTGGGCTAAATTTGAGGCGGTTTATTCGTATGAAATGCGATGGAATTTTGTTCGCCCAATCTTAATTTTAGACCTGAGCTAATTTAAAAAGGTAGCGTTAAATTGATAAAAAATTTTGCGCACCCGACTTAAATTTACAGCTCAGTCCTGCTATCAAGCGCTTTCATAAGCGATAGAAGATCGATATTTTCGAGATTTACGCCTGTTGGTACGCCTTGGGCTATCTTGCTAAATTTAACGTCCAAATCGCTTAGCTTGTCCTCGATAAAAACCATCACCGCGTCGCTGCTAAGCCCCGGCGTGAGCGCGAAAATGATCTCAGTTACGCCGTTTTGGCGGATAATCTCGCGCAGTTTCTCGGTTTGCTCCGGCGTTATCTCCTCAAGCACAAAGTAGCGACCGCGGTAGATCGCGCTTTGCTCGAAAACCAGGATGTCTTTTGGGCTTTCTACGACGGCTAGCAGCTCTTTATCTCGTGTGTCGTCGCTGCAAATATCGCAAATTTCGTCCTCGCTAAGCCCGCCGCAAATTTGACATTTGCCCGTAAATCTCACGGCGTCCTCGATGCTTTGAGCGAGCTTTAGTCCGCCGAAGCTATCCTTTAGGCAGACGTGATAGGCGTAGCGCTGGGCGGACTTTTTGCCCACGCCAGGTAGCCGCTCAAAGGCCGCTACGAGTTCGTTAAATTTCTCAAGCCCTTTTTTCAACGCTTTCCTTTGGATTGGTACAAATTTTAAATGAGTGATAGCTGTCCTCGTATGAGTATTTTAGGCTAAATTTGTGCATACGGCAGATGTGGTCGATAATGTAAAGCCCTAGCCCCATGCCACTGCTTTTACTGCCCTTTTCGCGGATAAAGGCTTGCATGTAGTACTCGATAGGATTTTGTAGCGGTTGACCTAGATTTCTCACGACGATACCGTCCGCGTCGCAGATAACTTGCGCCTTTTTGTCGTCGGCGTATTTTAGGGCGTTATCTATGAGATTTTTGATCGCGAGCGAAAAGAGCCCGAAATCCACGCGTAGCAATATATCTCGGCGGATATCTACGCTCACTTTTTCTTCAAATTTATCGAGCATCAGCATGTCGCGCGCCTGATCAAGGACGTTTGAAAAGTACGACTCCTGATAGTTTAGCGCGTAGTTTTTGGATAGCAGCTGCTCGATCTTGCCAAACTCGTTTATGAGCATATCGAGACGCTCAAATATCGCTATCAAGCGGGTTTTGTGCGTAGGATTTTGCACCATTTCAGAGACTATGCGCCCCTTGCCGATCGGCGTTTTTAGCTCGTGCATGATCGTGCGTAAAAACAGCTGCCTAGAGCGCAAAAGCTCCCTGATTTTGCTAGCTGCGGCGTCAAATTCTATCGCGACCTTGGCGATCTCGTCGTCGGAGTCAGGTTTGGCGATATTTACGTCCATATTTCCGGCACCAAATTTCCTGATATCAGAGCTTAGTTTTTTAAGCGGCATCAGCGACTTCATCACCGAAACGTAGAGCGATACAAGAAGCGCCGTCGTGAGTATAAAGCCCACCCAAATCGGGTCATTTATGTTTTTCGTATCGTCGCTTTCGAGTAAAATTTGAAACGAAGGATTTTTGATCTGCAGATACAAACTATCCTGAAAAAGCAGCGACTGAAAGAGTCCCAGCTGCGTTTGCTTAGCAAAGACCGTCTTGCCCGTGCTTATGACGTTTGCGACGGTTTTGTCGCTTTTAACGTAGGTTAGTCCAAAATTTCTAAAATAATTAGTCAAATCGCTAGGCGGATTTGACTTTTCGTATGAGGCGATGAGGTAGTTTATCGCATTTAGCTGCTTGTTTTTTATCTTTTCTAGCGCGTTATCTAGCTGTATGCTCGCAAACGTGTAGAATAAGATACAAACAAGCGAAAACGCTAGTGCGAAAACTACCGAAATTTTCGTGGTTAAGGAGTATCTCATCCTATGAGTTTATAGCCTATTCCGCGTACCGAAAATATATGTTTAGGCGCTTTTGAGCTGTCGCCGATCTTGGTTCTTAGTCTGCCGATGATGACGTCTAGGCTCTTTGAGTCCTTGTCTTTTAGGCTCTTGCAGTTATAAACTAGCTGCTCGCGAGAGACTGAAAAGCTGTGCTGTTTGATAAGGTAGCTCAAAATTTCATACTCTGCCGGTGTTAGCGTTAGGCTTTCGTTGTTATAGTAGATTTCGTGTCTGCGCTCGTCTATCCTAAATAGCGTATCTACGACCTCTTCTTGCACTTCGTTGGTCTTTTTGTAGCGGCGGATTAGACTCATTATGCGCGCGTACATTTCCTTTGGATCGTACGGTTTTGGTAGATAGTCATCCGCGCCTAGCTGCAGGCCCACGACCTTGTCGCTGATGTCGCTGCGAGCAGAAGAGATGATGATAGGGATGTTGTATTTACTGCGGATCTCTTTGCACACTTCTAGGCCGTCCATGCCAGGTAGTGTAAGGTCTAGGATAAGCAGGTCGAAATTTTTCACTCCCGCACTTAGTCCCAAATAAGGATCTTCGAAATTTGTTACTTTTATATTAAAATCGCTCAAGTACTCGGATAGGATTTGCGCGAATTCCGGATCGTCTTCAATCATTAAAACATTAATCATTTTAAGCCTTTCAAATAGATTTAACGAAAATGATTATAACCAAAAAATGTTAAATTTTTTTTCCGAATTTACTATCCTCGTTTAAAATTCTCCCCCGCTTTGAATTTTTATAAATAATAAGATAAAATCACCCTTTAAATTTAAAAATTTTAGGAGATTTTGTGGAAATAGACTACTACGAAATTTTAGAAATCAGCAAAAATAGCGACTCTGAAACCATAAAAAAAGCATTTAGAAAACTAGCGCTAAAGTACCATCCCGACCGCAATCAAGGCGACAAAGAAGCGGAAGAAAATTTTAAAAAGGTAAACGAAGCCTATCAAGTGCTAGGCGACGAGGAAAAGCGCGCTATATACGATAGATACGGCAAAGCCGGGCTTGAGGGCAGAGGCGGCTTTAGCTCTAGCGGATTTAGCGCGGATTTTGATTTGGGAGATATCTTTAACTCGTTTTTTGGCGGCGGATTTAGCTCAGGCGCAAGCAGCCGCAAAAGAAGCAGCGACAAATATCCGCTTGATTTAGAGATAGCTCTTAGGATCAAATTTAACGAAGCGGTGTTCGGTGCTGAAAAAGAGATAGAATTTACGATCAAAAAGCCGTGCCAAACCTGCAAAGGCAGCGGCTCGAAAGACGGCAAAACGCACGTATGTCCGCACTGCGAGGGCAGGGGGCGGATATCGCAGCAAAGGGGCTTTATGAGCTTCGTGCAGGAGTGTCCGTACTGTAACGGCACGGGCGAAACGGTCAAGGATAGATGCTCTGATTGCGGCGGTAGCGGCTTTAAAGAGGAACGCCAAAGCGTCAAAGTAAATATCCCCGAGGGCATCGACGACGGCATGCGAATGCGCGTGAGCGAAAAAGGCAACGTCTCCTCAACTGGCGCCAGGGGCGATCTGTACGTGCATATCGAGGTTGAAGCCGACGAGCATTTCGTGCGCCATGAAAGCGACGTTTATATTGAGATTCCGGTATTTTTCACGCAGGCGATTTTAGGCGAGACGATCACGATCCCGACGCTAAAAGGCACGACCGAGCTAAAACTGCCAGTCGGCGCAAAAGATAAGCAGCAGTTCGTATTTGACGGGCTTGGCGTGAAAAACGTAAACAGCAAAAGATACGGCAGGCTCGTAGCTCAAATCTCCATAAAAACGCCAAAAGAGCTAACGGACGAGCAAATCTCTCTACTAAATCAGCTGCAAGAGAGCTTTGGTATCAAGGCGGGCAAGGCGAGCTACGACGAGGAAGAAGACGAAGGAATCTTGGACAAGATAAAAGGGTGGTTTAAAGGCGAAGAGGCCGATAGCAAAGGCAAGAAAAAGAGCAAAAAGGCGTAAATCTAGGTCAAATTTGCCTTTTGACGGGCACAATCTTTCGTCAAATTTACCGAGTCGTTCGGACTTAAATTTGCGCTCGCTACAAAACGGCGCGTCAAATTTGACATTAAAATGCAAGATGAATAAATTTATATTTTTAGCCGTTTTTACGGCGGTTTCTTTAAATGCGGCGAAGTGCGATACAAGCGGGCTGCAAAAAGATTGCGACGCGGGCGACCTTGAGAGTTGCGATAACTTGGGCCTTTCCTACATCGGCATCAAGCTTGAGGAGTGCGACCTGGGAAAAAACTACGAAAAGGCATTCGCGCTGTTTAAAAAGGCGTGCGACGGGAAGTACGTGCGAGCCTGCGTAAATTTGGGCGTCGCCTACCGCAAAGGCGAAGGGGTTAAAAAGGACGAACCAAAGGCCGCCGAGCTCTATAAAAAAGCCTGCGATAGCGGTTATTTGCTAGGTTGCGCAAATTTAGGCTCGCTTTATGAGCAGGGGCTTGGCGTCAAAAAAGACGCGCAAAAAGCGGGCGAAATCTGGCGCAAATCCTGCGAAGCAAAGGACGGGATGTCTTGCTTCAACCTCGGCGTGCTTTACTATAACGCAATGCTTGGCGAAAAAGACGTAACTAGCGCAAAAAACTATCTACAAAAGGCGTGCGCATACGGCTGGAGTGAGGGCTGCGAAGCCGCGGAAGCGATAGAAAAAGCCGCGAAACGCTAAATTTGATAAAATTTTATGTCGGTCGAAAGCGGTGCAAAATTCAATTTGCGCCGCAGATTATTTGCGCTCAAATTTGATTTTTATTTTACGCCAAATTTGACGGGTTGATTTGCGAATAACTACGGCGAAATTTACCCAAGAGCGGGGAGTTAAATTTGCTCTTTCAAATTTGACGAAAACAAACGCGTCAAATTTGGCTCAAATTTCAGGGCAAATTTTACAAAATAAGCTTCAAATTTCACTCTCTTTTAGCTGCTCGATCTTGGCTGCTACGCTCCTATTCGTCACCTTTTCTATTTCCTCGTTCGTTGCGGTCATTATCGCTTCAAAGCTACCGTAAAATTTAACTAGCTTTGCGATACTGCCCGCCGATACGCCCGCGTCTGCTAGCTTGCTAGCGCCCAGATCCTCCTTGCGCTTGGTTTTTTGATGAAAGGTAATGGCAAATCTGTGCGCCTCGTCACGAAGACGCTGAAAAAACTGTAGTCGTCTGTCGCCGACGGGCAATGTAAATACGCCGCTGCTAGCGTAAATTTTATCCCTCGCGCCGCCTTTTGCACGGTGGGCTTTGGCGTCTATTTTTTCTTTTGAGATGGCGAGTATATCGACGTTTGCGCCGCTGCTAGCGATGATATCCGAGGCGAGGTCTAGCAGCGCCTGGCCGCCGTCGATGAGCCAGAGATCGGGCGGACTAAGTTTATCAAACCGCAAAGCACGCTCTGTTAGCATCTGGCGCATCTGATCGTAGTCGTTTGCGTGGGAGAGGTGCATGTGGCGGTAGTGCTCCTTGGCGAAGTTTCCGTGCTCAAAGCGCACCATCGCGCCGACTGCGGCCGCGCCGAACATATGCGAGTTGTCGAAAGTCTCGATAGCGTACGGCGCGCAGGCTAGGCCAAAATACTCCTTTAGCTCGTCCAAAAACGCGTCGTCGTGGGTTTTTAGGTACTTTTGGATAAAGACCTGTGCGTTTGTTAGCGCCATCTCGCAGATGCGCTTTTTCTCGCCGATTTTAGGCACCGATATGCTAAATTTACGGCCGTGGCGAGCGGTTAAAATCTCCTCTACTAGACTTGCGTCCTCAAAGGCTTCTAGCGTGTAAATTTTAGCGCTCACGACTGGCGCGCCGGCCGGGAAGCTCTCTAAAACGATTTGCTTGTAAGCGTCGTTTAGATCGCCTTGCGAGCTCATTTTTGCGTTCGTGATGTTTTGATACACGCCGCTGATCTTGCCGCCGTGCACGCTAAAACGCACCGCGCAAAGTAAATTTTGCTCCGCGCCCACGGCAAAAACCTCAAAGTCCTCAAGCTTAGCCAGATCGACCTCGATTTTGACGTCTAGATCCTTGATCGCGTTGATTTTATCGCGCACGAGAGCGGCTTGCTCGTAGTTTTCGTTTTGGGCGTATTTGTTCATCAAATTTACGAGCTTTGGCAGCATAGAAAGCGGATTATTTAGCGCCGCGATCGCGCCGTCTACGACCTTAGCATAGTCTGCGGGCGAAATTTTGCTGATGAGCGGGGCCTCGGAGTAGCCGATCTGATAGGGCAGATAGGCACCCGTGGCTTTGAGCGCGCTTTTGCTTTGCACGAGTTTAAAGCTCAGCCTAAGCGCATCCAAAAGCTCGCGCGCGCCGCGAAAATATGGGCCGAAATACTTGACGTTTTTGCCTCGGACGATCTTGCGCGTGATCTCAAAGCGTGGGAAATCCTCGTCCAAATTTACGTAGATGTAGGGATAGGTCTTATCGTCGCGCAGCAAGATGTTGTATTTGGGCCTTAGTTGCTTGATGAAGGAGTTTTCTAGTATCAGCGCGTCGGCCTCGCTGGGAGTGACGATGTACTCGAGGTGTACGGCCTCGCTGATCATCTTGTGGATGCGCGGGCTGACCTTGGGCGAGGGGGCGAGCGCGGGCGTAAACGAAAAGTAGCTTTTAACGCGGTTTTTTAAAATTTTAGCCTTGCCGACGTAAAGAAGCTTGCCGGCCTTGTCGAAATACTGATAAACGCCTGGTTGGGCTGGCAGCGAGCGGATCTCGTCGATTAGCAAAATTTGACTCCCGCCGGTAAATTTGAGCTTTGGATTAAATTCGGCCAAATTTGATTCATCGCGCCCCGCTTGATTCTTTGGCTAAATTTTGCTTTATAGCAAGGCGGATCTTTTCAAATCCTTCAAAAATCCGCTCGCTTTTGGCTAAATTTACAAACTCGCCTTTAGCAGGCTCGGTGTAGGTAAAAATTCGCTTTTTTTCGTATGGGTTGGTCGCTTTTTTAAATTTTAAATGCTTTGTCACAAAAAATTTAACGTCCGTCACGCGAGCGAGCCTGCCGTCAAAATTTACGCTAGAATAGATTTTTAATAAGCCTTTTAACATTTTTATACTACTATCGCTTTTTAATTCCTGAAGTCCTAACGGATGAAACAGGGCGAAAAACAAAATGCCGTTTTTCTCGTAGCAAAAGGCGATGAGCCTGCGATGATTTAGGCTTAAAAGCTGTAAAAAATCTCCGCATTCGCTACGGTTTTTTAACTCTTTATAAAAAGGATTATCAACAATATGTCGAATAATAGTCTTAGCGTCTTTCATAAGGCGATTTTAGCATTTTTTTTGTTAATTTTTATAGCAGGCTGCGGCCACAAGGGTGATCCGTTCTACGAAGCGCCGTCCGAGCCCTCAAACAGCAAAACCGAAAAGATAAATAAACTATAAATCAAGGAGAGCAAATGAAGATCGTCGGACTTTTGAGTCTGTTTTTCGCTTTGGCCTTCGGTAGCGGCGACGCTGCGGGCGAGGCTTTAAATTTAACGACTACGTGGGTGGGTATCGCGAGCCTCATCATTTTCGTCGTGGGATATTTTTTCATCGCTACGGAGGAAAATTTTCACATCGATAAGGCTAAGCCGGCCATATTTATCGGCACTTTTATGTTCTTGCTTATCGGCTTTTATATGCTGGCAAACGGCCTAGACGTGCATTTGTTGCAAAATGAGGTAAATCACCTGATTTTAGAGATTTCGCAGATCGTATTTTTCCTCATGGTCGCGATGACATATATCGAGGCGCTTATAGAGCGAGACGTGTTTAACGCGCTAAAATACAACCTCGTCTCAAAAGGCTACACGTATAAAAGACTCTTTTGGCTAACGGGCGTTTTGGCGTTTTTCATTAGTCCCGTCGCTGATAACCTAACTACCGCTCTTATCCTTTCTACCGTTCTTTTAACGATAGATAAAAACAATACGAATTTCTTAGTAGCCGGCGCGATAAACATCGTCGTAGCCGCAAACGCAGGCGGCGCATGGAGTCCGTTTGGCGATATCACGACGCTAATGGCGTGGGCTGCGGGC
>NZ_CALKTQ010000063.1 GCF_937997465.1 uncultured Campylobacter sp.
GATAGCGGAGAATTTGACGCAAACGGCCGCTTCGTCGCTAAAGCCGCGGCGGTTGCGGGTACTGGTCAAAGTTGGCTACAAAAGGCGACAAACTATGCATTCCCGGTCGCTCGTATAGCAGACGCTCTGCTAAATCCTGGCAAAGTGATCGATCACAACGGCAAGAAAATCACGTATCCCGATATCGACTTTATCTACTGGGTCGGCGGCAATCCTTTGGCTCATCATCAAGAAACCAACCGCCTACTAGAAGCGTGGCGCAAACCTCGCACGGTAGTCGTAAACGAAGCTTATTGGACGCCGACGGCTAAGATGGCTGATATCGTATTTCCAACCACAACCGCATACGAGCGCAACGACGTCACGATGACGGGCGACTACTCAAACATGAACATCGTGCCGATGAAACAAGTCGTGGAAAAATACGGCGAAGCACGCGATGATTATCAAATTTTCACCGATCTTTGCAAGGCGTACGCTAAAAATTTAGTCGTAGCCTACACCGACAACGGCAAGGACGAATTTGACTGGATCAAAGAGTATTACGGCGCGGCGTACGAGCAGGTCAAGGCTATACCTGATTTTGAAACCGATATGAAGCCGTTTGAGGAGTTTTGGAACGAAAATAAGCCGGTAACCTTTGCCTCGACGCCCGAGAGCGATACGTGGGTGAGGTTTGGCGAGTTTAGAGAAGATCCGGTGCTAAATCCGCTAGGAACGCCAAGCGGTCTAATCGAAATTTACTCCGAAACCATCGAGAAAATGGGCTATGATGACTGCAAAGCGCATCCGATGTGGTATGAGCCGATCGAGTGGCTAGGTATGAAAGATAAACCTGCCGAGCTACACATGCTAAGCCCGCATCCGACCGATCGCCTCCACTCGCAGCTAAACCAAACATCTCTGCGCGAAAACTACGCGATCGCAAACCGTGAGCCGATCTGGATACACCCTAAAGACGCCGCGAAAAAGGGCATAAAAACCGGCGATTTGGTTCGCGTGTTTAACGCGCGTGGCGAAGTGCTGGCGGGTGCCTTGGTGACGCAAGATATCAAAGAGGGCGTCGTTAAGCTAGCTGAAGGCGTATGGTACGACGGATTTGACGCGGGTCTTTGCAAAAACGGCTCGCCAAATGTGCTAACTATCGATATCCCGACTAGCAAGCTAGCTAACGGCAACATCAGCCACACCGCGCTTGTAAATATTGAGAAATTTACGGGCAAGGCGCCTGAGCTAACGGCGTTTAGCGATCCGAAATTCGTCTAAATTTAAACCGCGAACTAGATTTGCGGCTTAAATTTAATAAAGCCTCGCTGGGTTAAATTTGACTCGGCGAGGCGTTTAAAATTTAGCTTTTAAATTTAACTTGAAGCAGTTAAATTTGGATTAAATTTATCGTTTTTGCTACGCTGATTTTGCTTTCATACCGCTTTATATTTTATTCTCATAAAAATTACTTCTTATTTTTAATAAATTTGGACTGGATTTTGCTTTAAAACATAGTTAATGTAAAGTTTTAATTTTATTTAATTTTTAACGTAGTAAAATAGAAATTTTAATCAAAATCTAAGGAGAGAAAATGCGTTCTATCACGAACAAGATCGCGCTAATGCTCATCGTCGCGCTGATCGTTTCGTTTGCCGCTATTTCGGCGGTTAGTTATTATACGGCTGAGAATAAGGTCGTTCAGCTCGTTAGCCAAAATCAGGCTCAAATTTTAAAAGACGTCAATACTGTTGCTAATTCGTTTTTTGAAGATTATTTGGCTATGGTCAAAAAAATAGCTGTAAACATCGAGAAAATTTCAGACGACGGCGATGATATAATGCGTCATTTGGTGCTAGAAAAAGAGCTTGCAAATTCACTGGTTACCTATGTTTACTATGGACGCGAGGATGGTTATTTTTTCCAATCGGACGGTAAAAGAACAACCTTGGCCGATAACTATGATCCGCGAACTAGGGGTTGGTACGGAGCGGCTAAAAATGAAAATAAAGCTATTTATATGCAGCCTCGCTTAACTTCGACTAACGATTTGGTCGTAACTTTCGTAGCACCTGCGGTAAAAAACGGTAAATTTGTCGGTATAGTAGGTATAGATATCGATATAAAAACTCTAAGCAAAAAAATCCTCGATATGGGCAAGACCGAATACGGCTATGTTTATCTAATGAATCAAGACGGCGTCATGCTAATGCACTCAAATCCTGAGAACGTCGGTAAATCAGTCGACTCTACTACATATCTCTCCAAGCAATATGCAGAAAAGAAATTTGATAAAAACGGACTTATTCCTTATACTAACTATAAGGGCGAGAACGTAACGGCTAAACTTTTGCCTATCAACGATAAAGGCTGGCTAGCTGTCGCAGCTATCGGAGCGGATACTTTTTCTAGCAATACCCTTCCTCTACTTAAGGCTCAGCTTGCGCTAGCGGCGTTATTTATAGTCGCTCTTTCGATTTTTGTTTATGTATTGCTTAAAAAATCTCTCAGTCCGATAAAAACTATCCAAGAAAAGCTTGAGGATACGTTTAAATTCGTTACACATGAGGTATCTAAGGCTCCTGAAAAGTTAACCGTAAATACGCAGGATGAATTCGGCGTTATGAGTAGGGCTATCAACGAAAATATAGATAAAGTAGTCTACGGCATCAAAAAAGATAGCGCTCTGATCGAGGAGATGAACGGCATCGCAAATCTCATGATAAAAGGTCATATGGGCGCAACTATAAAGGCGGATCCTAATAACCCCGCTCTAGTGCAACTAAAAGATTTGCTAAATAAATTCTTTAGCTCAATATCGTCAAATTTAAAAGACATCGCACGCGTGCTAAACTCATATAACAAAAATGATTACACCGCTAAAATCGAGCTCAAAGATGAGCTAGAAAGCGATCTAAAAGATATGATCATGGGTATAGAGAGCGCCGGTGTAGCTGTTAGCAATATGCTAAAAGAAAATCTAAACGAGGCTGAAAGCCTAGAAGCAAAAGCTAAAATCCTAGCCGAATCTATGAAAAATCTAACCGACGGCGCACACAAGCAAGCCGACTCCATCCAAGAAAGCGCCGCCGCGATCGAGCAGATGAGTAGCTCGATGAATGCTATCAGCCAAAAGGCGCAGGACGTAACTCGCCAAAGCGAGGAGATCAAAAACATCATCGTCATCATCCGCGACATCGCTGATCAAACAAACCTGCTAGCCCTAAACGCAGCTATCGAGGCGGCTCGTGCAGGCGAACACGGGCGTGGTTTTGCCGTCGTGGCCG
Source organism: uncultured Campylobacter sp. (assembly GCF_937997465.1). GTDB lineage: Bacteria > Campylobacterota > Campylobacteria > Campylobacterales > Campylobacteraceae > Campylobacter_A. The sequence continues at coordinate 3,273 of NZ_CALKTQ010000063.1, forward strand.
ATGAGGTAAGAAAACTGGCCGAAAGAACTCAAAAATCCCTAAGCGAAATCGAAGCCAATGCAAACGTGCTAGCTCAAAGTATCAATGAGATGAGCGAGAGTATCAAAGAGCAAAGCGATGGTATAAATATGATAAATCAGTCAGTCACGCAAATCGACTCCATCACTCATCAAAATATCTCGATCGTAAATACCACAAACGAGGTTACGGCCGAGATAGACGATATGGCTAAAAATATCGTCGCGGATGTTAGAAAAAATAAATTTTAAATCAAGCCTTAAAAGCGAATGTCAAAAATCAGGCATTCGCTTTTTTGATTTAAACCCTACTTAATCCATTTGCAACACCGGCAAATTTAATCGCTTTGCAGCTTTTTCTTATTTTTTCATTTTAAATTTTGTACCCTTTCGAGCTAAATTTGACGTAAAATTTGACTATAATTTCGCAAAGGATAAATCATGCAAGAGTGGGCTTTATGGGCGCTGGCTTCGGCGGTTTTTGCCGCGCTTACGGCGATTTTCGCCAAAGTCGGGCTTGAGGGTATAGACTCAAATTTCGCGACTTTTATCAGGACGCTCGTGATCGCCGCA
>NZ_CALKTQ010000064.1 GCF_937997465.1 uncultured Campylobacter sp.
AAGAAAATGCAGATAAATTATATAATATAAGCTAAATATCTTATGAATATAATCTATAAATTATAATTATTCAGCAATCATCAGTTAATCAAATAAAAAATCATTTCCCTCCTTTTTTAGAAAATTATGGTATAATTGGCGATAGTATTCTGTAAAATAGAACACTAAACATCAAGTAACTTTAAAGGAGTCCTTAATGGCAGTAACACAAGCAGAGGTTGCGCAGCTTTATGTGGCGTTATTTAACAGAGCCCCAGAAGGCGCTGGATTCAAGGCATGGATTAATTTCGGCCACAACAAAACACAGGCCGAGATAGCCCAATTAATGTTAGAATCCCCGGCAGCTATAGAGTACTATGGCGGCAGAATAGACCAAGACAAAGACTATATAGAGCTTATCTATAAAAACATTCTTGGTAAAGATTACACAAAAGATCCTGATGGTATTAACGCATGGGTTAAGCACCTTCAGCTAGGTCATTCAAGAGGCGAAACTCTTGTAAAATTATTTGAGGTAGCTCAGTCTGCAGAAGCAAAAGCGGCAGATCCGGTTGCAGCTAAAATTTTCGAAAACAAAACGGCTATTTCAGCTTATATGGCTGAAAAAATCGCTAACATAGAAACAAGTGTTTCTGGAAGTTATGATTATAAACCGTTTCAGGAAATTATAAAAACTACGACTGATACCAATTTTGAAGAGCAAAAAGCAAAAATAGATGCCCTTGCTGCTTCTACGGTTCATACTCTTACCACTGAACCAAATGATCTTACCGGTGGAGTTGGACAAGATATTTTTAACGCGGTTGCAGATTCGTTTGTTGCTACAAACACTCTCAAACCTACCGATAAAATCGATGGCGGAACGGGTGAAAATACTTTAAATGTTACCGTAAAAGATAATTTTAATGGTATGACTACCGGTTTTATCAAAAATATCGATAACTTAAATTTGACAAGCACTGCTACAACTAAAAAAACCTTTAATGCACGAGATATTGAGGGTCTTAAGAAGGTAAGCTTAGATAGTGAAAATGGTATAAATTTCATAAATCCTCACAATTTAGTCGATTTAACCATTGAGAATCTAAAAAGCAGTACGGAGTCGTTTAAATTAAATTATAACACCGGAACTATCGCTGGCACAAATGATACGCAAAATTTAACATTAGATAATGTAAATTTGCATAAAAATGCTATAGATAACGTGGTCGGCGTTGCAGGTACAGGTATAGATATCCCGAATATCGAAAATTTAAACATAACTACAAAAGGCGAGAAAAGTACTGTATTTATAAAATCAGGCGATAATACAAACCACTATAAAACAATATCTGTTAAAGGTACTACCGATGTTAAGCTTATGGTGGAAAGCGATCGCTTAGAAAAGGTCGATGCTTCTGCCTTTACTCACAATTTAGAGTATGAGTTTAACCCTAGTCAACACACTCCTATCGGTGCTACAAATGTTATAAAAGGCGGCAGCGGTAACGACACTATAAAGCTTGACTTTAAAGATGTAGACGCAACAAATAAAACAAATTTCGATATAGACGGCGGTGCTGGTAAAGATACGTTAAATATCGAAAGATTAAAAGCAAAAGAGAACAAATTTACCGTAAACAACATAGAAAAGGTAAATATACAAAAAGTAGACACCGGTACGGCAAATGATACTGCAAGCATAGATTTTGCTGGCTCAGACGTAACAGCTCTTAACACTACAAAAACAAAGAGCAACCTAGTAGTTACAAACTCTACTATAAAAAGCGTTACGGTAGACAAGCCTGATCCAGAAAATACCGATGTAGCATCTGGCCCTTACGGTAGAGTCGAGTTTAAAAACGGCTATTTGCAAGAGATCAATATAACAAACACAATCGATCCTCAAGACGTTAACGGCAATGCTATCATAAATGCTGTTACTCCTGGACTACGCAGTCAGGTTACCGCTTATGTAGCTGCTGACGAGAGCGAAAGAGTAACCGTAAACGTAGATAAAAACGTATATGCTCAAAAGATCGGCGGAGCCGGCGCTACCGCTGCTTGGGTAGACTCAAACAAAATGCACGCAAACGAAGGTATAGGCATCATAGCTCCAAAAGCTAAAGACATAACCGTAAATTTTAACTCTATCGGTACATATGGCAATAGCGTAGCTAACATTACGGGTATGAGCCTTACAAACATAGCGGTTCACGACCTATCTTCTACTATTCCGTTGCCTCCAAAAACCCTTGAGAAACTAACCGTAAATTCAAAGTCAAGCATTCTAAGTAACCTAGATGCTACTTTCTTTGAGAAGCTAAAGGCTTTCAACATTAATACCGATGACAACTTTGACGCTTACGGCACTAGAGAGTTTAACGATATCGAGCAGATCAACGCTAGAGGTCTTGCTTCAAATAATATCAAGACCGGTAATGTTTATTTTGTAGATAACGTGATCGGTAAAGGTAGTGGCGCGGGTGCAGGCACAGCTGACGCTACTCAGTCTATAGCTATCACTGCCGAGCACCTAAATTCATTTAAGGCGAGCAAAGGTGTATTTACAAAAGGTTCTATTTCTGTAACCTTGAATGACATCGGCGGTAATGTCGAGATGGTAAACGCCATAAACAACATAACTACTGCCGCAAACAACCCGACTACCGGCTCTACGATGAAGGGCTATTTTGATTCTACCCCTACGACTTGGAACTTCCAGTACGCAACAGCCGATAACTCTATCGTTACTGAGGGTACGTTTAGCGTGAATGGTAACAACATCAATAATCTTTTGATAGGTAATATAGCTGCGAGAGATATAGAGATCAATCCGGGTAATGCAAGAGGCAATGTTAGTATCGCAAGCGGCGGTGGACAGTATACTAGCTCATCTTCGTATACGAATTCGGTGGGTAAAGTCGGTAACGACAAAACCATAAACAACACGATAGATATGTCTCAAATGGCAGGCTCATATAACATAGGCGAGCTGTTTGGACAAAATGTTAATTTCAAAGGAGCTGTATTTACTAGGCCTACGTATTATAGCCCTGAAATAGACACCGGACTAGCTAGCGATAGATGGAATACCGGTCAAGGCTCGACTCCAAATGCAATTAAAGTAAATTTCGGCGGAGCTAGAACCGGAACAAATCCTGGAGATAAGCAAGATGTCGTAAACCTTAACGTAAGCGGCGTCCAGACCGGTGAGAAAACCGATGTTTATGTCAAATTTGATGACGGTACGGCTTCTCCTAACGACCTTAAAAAATTTGTCGCTAAGGGCGAAAACATAAACCTTATAGTAAATCCTAAGTTTAACACTGCGACTACTTCAAAACTAGAGACTATCGATCTAAGCGAAGTAAAAGCGGGATCTACTTCATGGGTAAACCTATCTACCGTTCCTTATAGCACGGATACGACGAGCCATAGCGGATCTACTAATTCAGGTTATAGTAGCTGGCACAACAGTACCGCAAATCAAGGTTTCGGCAATGCAGGCAATTCAAACCTAAAAAATCCTCTTTCAGATAACTATGGTACTGCGCATGCGAATGACTTTAAGGCTACTTCAACATTACCTGATTTTGGTAATAGAGCCGGCCTTGCTACTGACGATGTGCCTACTTTCAACGGTACCAAGTGGAGCCATAAAAATGTCGACGGAACAACTACAAACTTAACAAGACCGTCTACTGAACTAGTAAGAGAAAAGAGTGACCTAGGTGCAAATGCTCACGAGAAACTTAAAGAGATCAAGGGAACTCAAGGTAACGACGTAGTATTGCTAGCTAACGATATGGCTGCAAATAACGGCACCGGCAAGCTAAACGTAGATCTAGGCGACGGAGACGATATCATCCACGTAGGTACTTTGGCTACAAATACCGAGATCATCATCGACGGTGGCAAAGGACGCGATCTATTTGACGTAAGTAGAGCTAAAACCGATGCTAGCGTAAGTAAAATCGTAACTATCAAAAATATTGAGGCTGGCGATAGAATCAAACTTGCCGACTGGTTTGCGCACGGCTACGATCCTAAAGACCCTACTGGCGATAGCAAAGATGCGGTTTATACAAATTCGCAGTTCCATAGTAGAAATGCCACGGATATCAAGGTAAAATTCTATGACTATAACCACCCTGGAACTACAGGCGACAATAATCCTGCTACAAACGGTAGATATTTCCATACTGAGGTTGCTAATAACAAACTAGCTACAGATGTGCATAATGTAACTCCTGTACACAACAAACCTGTAGATATCACCGGTAGTACCGTAAACGGACAACGCGATACGTCTACAGATCCTGAAAGCAGTAAAGTAACCGGTTATGACTACTCTACAAACACTAAACCTACTATACTCCCTGGCGTAGAAAAGGGCGTAGTAGCTCAATCCGGTACAGACGGTCATGCCGGCGGTGATAGATATGAGTATACTGCTAAATACGGCGACCTCGCATGGCAGACAGGTACCGCTACAAATAACAAAACTATCGTAGCAGGCGCTAACCAAAATATCTCCGTGGGCGGAAAAAATGCGGACGGTCAGTATGTTAATGAAACATTCCTAAACGGCGCTACAAAACCGTTTGTAGAGACTGGTTCTGCTCCTATTACGGCTGCCTTGTCTACTACTAAGAGTACTGGCGTAACGGTTCCTACTACCGGCTGGATATCCGGCACCCCTCCTACGCCTGCCCCTGATCCACTTGAATATCCAGGCGCTACATCTTGGACTACTTGGACGGTTACTTCGGTAAACGGCTCAACTACGAACTACTATGCAGCAAATACCGTCCATGCAGCAGCTCCTGCGCAAGGTACAGGCAACTGGCGTTTAAATACTGACGGTAAATTCTATGAGACTGGAACAGCGCAAAACCAACATACTATCGTGAACGGCGTGCTATATTCTAACGAATACACCGATGCTCACGGTGTTCACGGTACTGCCGGCGCGGTTCTTGGCGGTACGCCTATCTCGGCCCACGGCAACGTAATCATACAAGGCTCAGGCGTAGCGGGACAAATAGGACCTGCCGCAACGGCGCCTACTGCTACAAACCTAAGAAAAGCCGTCGTCATAGAGACGTCCAATACAAGCGATAAGTATATAAGCAATATCAGCAGTAGCGATAAGTCTATATACGATGCGCACAATATCGTAAAACTAACCGTAAACTCTAAACTTACCGATTTGAGTACGGTTGCCGGCCTAGATACTCTAGTCCAAGCGGTAAATCACGCCATAGCTCACAATAGACTATGGAATGATACTACTCAAGTTAGAGACGACGGTCTTAGATTTAGCGCGACTTACTATAGCGATGCAGACGGCGCTACTACGTGGGGTCAAACTGTAAGCGGCTATGTAAGACACATCAACTGGGGTGGCGGCGATAATGGATATTACGACGCTCACAACGATAGACTATATGCGTTCTCTTGGAAGGGCGATACATACCTAGTTTATGATAAAAAAGCTGTAGCTGCAGGCACTACCAATTCGATAGGTACTGAAGACACTATCGTAAGACTTGCCGGTGTAAACCTAGAAAACCTAAAATACACCGTTGATCCTGAAAAAGGTACTATCACTATCGATAGTCTCGATCAGGCTTAATCTTCTCTCAGGCGGCTTATGCCGCCTGATTTTTTATCTGACTTTATCTTCGTATTATTTTTAGTAGTTTTTTATTTTATAGCCCTTAATCCGCCCAAACCCAACCACACCAAATTTGATTTTATTTTCATTCCATCCTTAGTCCGGTAAGACC
>NZ_CALKTQ010000065.1 GCF_937997465.1 uncultured Campylobacter sp.
ATTTGGATTCAAGATTATTCAAATTCGGTTTCGTTGCAAATCTACGGTGAGCGATTTGCACGCGTATTTTGCCGCCTTTGTCAAAAACCGCGCCGAATTTATAGCCGCGAAAGCAAAAAGCGGTAAAATGCGCTAAAAAAGGAAAATCAATAAAATGAGCGAAAATTTACAACATGGCAGTGCTGGCGGGCTGATTTTGGGTATAGAAAGCAGCTGCGACGATAGCTCGGTGGCGCTACTTGACATCGAGACGCTGGAGCTAAAATTTCACAAAAAAATCTCGCAAGATGCCGAACACTGCGCATTTGGCGGAGTGGTTCCGGAGCTAGCCGCGCGCTTGCATACGGCTGCGCTACCTAAAATTTTAGAGCAGATCAAAGCAGAACTACCCCGCGTAAAAGCCGTCGCCGTCACGAACGAGCCCGGGCTCTCCGTGAGCCTAGTGGGCGGCGTCGCGATGGCAAAGGCGCTCGCCTTGTCGTTGCGCGTGCCGCTAATTGCGGTAAATCACCTCGCGGGGCACGTGTATTCGTTATTTTTGGCGCAGGAAGCGCGGCTGCCTGCGGGCGTACTGCTCGTTAGCGGCGGACATACGATGGTGCTAGATATCGGCGCGGACGGGGCCGTGAGCGTACTAGCCGTGACGATGGACGATAGCTTTGGCGAGAGCTTTGATAAGGTCGCAAAGATGCTGGGGCTCGGCTACCCTGGCGGCGTAGCGGTCGAAAAGGCGGCAAAAAGCGGGCGCGAGAGGTTTAAATTTACCGTGCCGCTGCTGGGCGACGCGCGCACGGCATATAGCTTCTCGGGGCTAAAAAATCAGGTCCGCGTCGAAACCGAAAAACTCGCCGAAAGCAGAAATCTCGGCACGCAGGATGTCGCGGATATCTGCTTTGCTTTTGAAAATACGGCTTGCAAGCACATCTTAAACAAACTAGAAAAGATCTTTGCCCAGCGTAAATTTGAGCGTTTCGGCGTCGTGGGCGGAGCTAGCGCGAACCTAAATTTGCGCTCCCGCCTAAAGGCTTTGTGCGAGAAGCACGGCTGCGAGCTCATCTGTGCGCCTCTGGAGTTTTGCTCCGATAATGCCGCGATGATCGCGCGCGCGGGACGCGAAAAATACCTGCGCGGCGAGTTTGCAGGGCTTGATCTGCAAGCAAGTCCTAGAAGCGAGCTAACGAGGATTTAGATTTGGCTTTTGGTCAAATTTGTTTTTTAGCTCAAATTCGGCGATTATTACCCCAAATTTAGCTTTTTGTGTCGCTGTTGCGAGCGGGCGAGTATAAAGCGCGGCAAATCTAAATTTGGCGTGATGAGCTAAAAGCGCCAAATTTATAGAATCTAAAATTGTTTCGCTAAAAAAATACCGCGACAATCGCCGCAAACGCTAAGACTGAATAAATTAAAATTTTGACTATGCTTGTTTTTGCGCCGGCTTTTCGCTCGTAAAATACGCTTAATTTGTATTCTGAGCTCTTAAGCGTGCGCCATGCTGCAAAAATCGCCATCACCAAAAGTAGCGAGCAAAATTCTCGCGACGGCAAGCTTCTAAAATCCTCCAAAAATAAAATGGTCGCAAGAAGCGTCGCCAAGCAAAATAGCATAAAAAATACCCAGCTCAAAGCGATGAAAAATACGGCGTCCATTTTGCAATCTATGCCGTGATTTTTATATGCTGCGACCCTAAAGCCGATATAAACGGCAAGCAATGCGCAAGATAGTATCGTGAGCGGGTTAAATAGCGCAGAAAGCGTCATTTGGCTCATCTCCGCGCCCAAGATAGACGCCATGGGCGCAAAAGTAACGAAGGCGCAAAAGTAAAAAAGGATAAATAAAATTCTAGCCTGGAAAATGACGCTAAGAACTGATTTTATGATTTTTAACAATTGTTTCCTTTAAACGTTTGGCGACTTAGGGCTTGAAATTTGACTACGATTTTAGCTAAATTTTAAATGAAATTTATAGATTCTCGTCTAGCAGGTCTTAAATTTGGCGTTGCTATATAATGTATTTACTTGAGCCGTTTAAATTTGAAATGCGGCGAGTCGCCTTTTGGTTTATAAATTTAGCTCTTTTATCGCTCGTAAAATTTCATCCTTGCGGCCTAAAAAATCCTTTGCGATGACGATAAACTCGTTATTTTTTAGCGAGGCTGCGTCGTAGATCGGCGCTTTTAGCGTCGCTAGATCGAGCATCTTTGCTCCCGCGCCCGCGGCGACCATCTCGCCAGCAGCGTTGTCCCAGATAGAGCTTGGCGAGTAGCGCATATAGGCACCCGCGAGATTTTCGGCGATGCGGCAGTATTTGATCGCCGAGCTTAGTCGAGCGATGTCCAAATTTAGCGCGCTTGCGAGCTTGCCGGCCGTTACGTTTTTGCCGCGTTTGCCGCTGATTATCGTTTGCGGTGCATGCTCTTTTGCGGCTAGAGCTTGCGGGATAAACGCGCCGTTTTTATAGAGCTCTTTTTGCGTTCGTCCGCCCTTTGCTGCGCTATAAATTTCGCCGGTAACGGGCACGTAGATGACGCCAAGAATCGGGCGACCGTCTTCTATGAGCGCGATGCAGACGCAAAACTCGCCGCTGCCCTCGATAAAATCCTTCGTGCCGTCTAGCGGATCGATGAGCCAAAACGTCCGCGTGGACTCGCTCAAAATCTTTTCCTCCGAGCAGATCGGGATTTGCGAGCTTTTTAGCGTTTCAAATATCGCCGCATTTGCCGCAAGATCGGCTGAGGTCACGGGCGAATGATCGGTTTTTAAATTTACCTCGAAATCCCAGCGGTTTTTACTGCATGCGCTTTCGCTCAGGGTCGAACGAGCCGCTAAAACCTCGTCGTCAAAGCCTTTGTGGGCGTAAAATTTCATTATCTCGTCGCCTGCTTTGATGGTTGCAAGCTTGGCCAAATGTAATAATTCGTTTAAATTTTGCATTTTGGTTTCTTTTTTAGCGGCTCGTCTTTTGAGCGCTTTTTGTGGAGTTTGCCAAAATTTTGCTCGGCAGACTACATGTCTAGCCTACGCAAAATTTTCGCTGCACAACCCCAAAAATCACCTCAAAATACTTCGCCTTGTCGTTTTGTGTTCAAATTTAAAGTCAAATTTGCGAATTTGAGTTGCCCAGACCCGCACTTTGAAAATATAAATTTTACTTTAACTTAAATAGTTAAGGCGACGTATGGCGGAAAAAGACAAGCCGCCAAATTTAAAATTATTTCGGCGTTCTGTTTGTCTCGCCCACGTACAGTTGTCTTGGACGGACTATCTTGATACTCTCCTGTTCTTTTAGCTCTATCCACTGGCTGATCCAGCCCGGGATCCTGCCGATGACGAAAATAACCGCAAACATATCGTTTGGTATGCTAAGAGCTTTTAAAATCAGTCCCGAGTAAAAATCGACGTTCGGGTAGAGGTTGCGCGAGATGAAATATTCGTCGTTTAGCGCAATCTCCTCGATCTTTTTGGCAATTTTTAGAAGCTCGGTGTTTATGCCGATCTCGTCAAACAGCTGGTCGCACATAGATTTTAGCACCTTTGCACGCGGATCGAAGTTTTTATACACGCGGTGACCAAAGCCCATCAGCCTAAACGGATCGTTTTTGTCCTTGGCGCGGGCGATGTATTTATCTACGTTTTCTACCGAGCCGATCTGCTCTAGCTGGCGGATGACGCCCTCGTTTGCGCCGCCGTGAGCCCAGCCCCATAGCGCTCCGATACCCGCAGCGATACACGCATACGGGTGCGCGTGAGTCGAGCCCACCGTGCGCACGGTCGTCGTGGAGGCGTTTTGCTCGTGATCGGCGTGCAGCATAAAGACCGTATCAAGCGCCTTGACCTCGATCGGGCGCAAATTTACGTGCTCGTACGGGTAGCTCCTCATCATGTAGAGGAAATTTTCCGTAAAGCCACGGTCTAAATTTGGATAAATGATCGGCAGGCCGCGCGAAAATCTATAAGAAAATGCCGCTATGGTCGGGATTTTGGCGATTATTCGCATCGCCATCTCGTGATACTCCTCGGGCTTATCCATGTTTAGGTGATCAAAGTAAAACGCAGAAAGCGCCGATACCGCTGCCTGCAAAATCGCCATCGGATGCGCCTTATCCGGGAAAGCGTCGAAAATTTTCATCATGCCCTCGTGAATGAAGCTGCGTTTTTTAAGCTCAAGTTTAAATTCGTCGTATTGCTTTTTGTTCGGCAGCTCTTTATTTAGCAGCAGATACGCCACGTCGATGAAGGTTTTATTTTCCGCTAGATACGCGATGTCGTAGCCGCGGTACATCAGCTCGCCTTTTAACCCGTCGATATAAGTGATGCTAGATCGGCACATCGCCGTCGAGGTATATCCGCGGTCAAACGTAAACATCCCCGTATCGCTAAAAAAGGTCGAGATGTCGATGACGTCGGGCCCCATGGTGCCATGAAGTATCGGAAAGTCGTAGCTTTTGCCGTTTCTGTTGTCTGTTAGCGTAACCGTATCGCTCATTTTGGCTCCTTTTGCAAATTTTTATTTTCGTAGCTCATTAGGATTTTGATACAAATCGTTACTATTATAGCCTGAGTTAGGCTCGCTAGTATGAAAGAGAAGTAAAAATTTTCATTTATACCGCCTGATTTGTAGGCTATGGTAGCAACCGCGATAAGAAGCGTTAGTGGCATCGAGTGCGAGAGCGCAAAAAGCACGGTGTTTTTTAGCCCGAGGATGTTTAAAAACACCGTGCTAGCAGCGAGTCTAAAGCCTATCATGACGCCCGTTATCAGCGCTGCGTCGCGCACAACTCCGTCTATCATAAAGGCGTTAAGCTTAAACGTCGAGCCTATGTGGACGAAAAATGTCGGCACCAAAAAGCCAAAGCCAAAGCTAGCAAGCTTGTGCGGCAGGTCTTTTTTGTGATCGAAAAATGTCGCTATAAAGGTGCCTGCTACAAACGCGCCGAAAGCTATCTCTAAATTTAAATAAAGCATAAGCGCGATGATGCCAAAAAACAGCGCCATACACAGGCGGATGTCTTTTTCGGAGTTGTCGTAGTGGGGCATCAGGATGACGCGCAGCTGCGGATACCACCAAAACAGCACATTTAGCGTCTTGTACCCGATCACCGCCGCGGCTAAAAATCCGCTCAGATATATGATCGAAAACGCCAGTTCGCTACCCGCGCCAAATTTCATATACGCGCCGACGAAGGTTAGTAGCGTGATGCTCACGACCTCGCCGATCGAGCCGATGAGCATGCCGATATTTAGCCACGCCTCGTTTTTGCCGTACTCCTTAAACAGCGTAAATATCATACCCACGGCCATCAGCGGCATGATGAGGATAAAAAGGCGGTTTAGATCAAACGAAAACGTCAGCAGCGCCGAGAGTAGGTAGAGTATCGCCAGATAGACGACGCCCGTTTTTAGGATCTTTTTATCTATCGTGAAAAATAGCTTGAGATCGACCTCCGTGCCCGCTAAAAACATGAGGTAGAAAAAGCCGACTTCGCTCACGATTTTAAACATTTCGTTGTGCCCGATAAAGCCCAAATACCCGGCTACCGAACCCAAAATAATCTCCACCGGCGCGATAGGGATGCGTAAAATTTTAGAAAAATACGGCGACGTAAAGATGATAAAAGCTAGCGCGATGAGGATATTTAGCCCGTTTGCCTGCAAGAAAGTCCTTTGTAAATGGGGGATTATAGCCTAAGGTTTTTTATTCTTTGATAAATTTGACCCGCTTAGGCTCGTCTCGCGAGTGCTTTTTGCGGATTTTGTTAAAATTTGACTAGGTA
>NZ_CALKTQ010000066.1 GCF_937997465.1 uncultured Campylobacter sp.
CGCAGGATCGACGTCCTTTGAGCTTAGGCCGTAGCGACCGCCTACGATAACGGGCTGATTTTTGCGTCCGTAAAACGCCGCCTTGACATCCAGATATAGCGGCTCTCCTAGGCTTCCAGGCTCTTTCGTGCGGTCTAGCACGGCGATCTTTTCTACCGTCTCAGGCATCACGTCAAAGAGGTATTTTAGGCTAAACGGACGGTATAGATGTACCTTTAGCACGCCTACTTTTTCGCCCTTTGCGCGCAGGTGATCGACCACTTCTTCGAGAGTTTGCGTTACCGAACCCATCGCGACCACGACGCGCGTAGCATGCGGATCGCCGTAATAATTAAAAGGACGATAATCGCGTCCCGTGATTTTTGAAATTTCTTTTAGATACTCGGCCACGATATCGGGAATCGCATCGTAGTAGCGGTTAGCTAGCTCACGCGTTTGGAAATAAATATCGTCGTTTTGAGCCGTACCGCGAGTTTTAGGACTCTCGGGACTCAGCGCTTCGTCTCTAAATTTTTGCAGCGCCTCACGGTCAAGAAGCCTATCAAAGTGCGCATAGTCAAGCACCTCGACCTTTTGTATCTCGTGGCTCGTGCGAAATCCGTCAAAAAAGTGCAAAAACGGCACGCGACCCTTTATCGCCGCTAGGTGCGCGACGCCTGCGATATCCATGACCTCTTGCACGGAGCCGCTTGCTAGCATAGCAAATCCCGTCTGGCGACAGGCATAAATGTCCTGATGATCGCCAAATATAGAAAGCGCCTGAGCCGCGATAGAGCGCGCGCTCACGTGGATGACGCCGGGTAGTAGTTGACCTGCGATCTTGTACATATTTGGGATTTTTAGAAGTAGACCTTGCGAAGCCGTGTATGTAGTAGTTAGCGCGCCCACTTGCAGCGAGCCATGCACGGTGCCCGCAGCTCCGCCTTCGCTTTGCATTTCGACTACTTTAACGGGCATGCCGAATAAATTTTTCTTACCCTGAGCCGCCCACATATCGGTGTAATCAGCCATCGGCGAGCTAGGAGTGATCGGGTAGATACCCGCAACCTCCGTAAATGCATAAGCCGCGTGCGCCGCAGCCTCGTTTCCGTCCATAGTTTTCATTATTTTAGCCATTTTTCCGCCTTAAATTTTCTTACGATTTTTAAAAATCTTTTATTATAGAGCTAAATTCCAAAATCTATCATTAATCCGCCGCTTTACATTTTCAAAAATGATTAAATTTAATAATCCAAAGCCCCAAATTTGAGCTACAATCAAAAAATATTTGACGGCCGATTTTTATAAATTTGCTAAAATTTATCCGCTAGCCGCGTTTTTCGTCTTATGCCTTTGCACTGCAGCGATTGAAAATAGCACGAATAAAAATCATGCAGGCGAAGCAAAACCTGCGACAGACTACCGCGAGGATATGCGCCGCTTCGTCATCACCATCTCGCAATACGGCAAAAATTTGATAAAAACTTCATCGTCATCCCGCAAAACGGGCTTGAGCTCATTACCAATGACGGCTCAGCTAGCGGCAAGCTGCAGCAGGACTACCTAGGCGCGATCTCAGCTGTGGGTGCCGAGTCGCTGTTTTACGGATACTCATATGACGATGAGCCTACTCCCGCCGACGTAAGGAATACATGGCCTCCTCTACGCGCAAAACGGCGTGCGGGTGCTCGTTACCGATTATTGTTCCACCGCGAGCGACATAGACGCCTCGTATCGGCGCAGCAAAGAAAACGGTTTTCTTTCTTTTGCAGCCGATAAACGCAACCTGACCGCCGTTCAAAAGTATCCGAACGCTCCGTATAACGCAAACGCCAAAGATATAAAAACGGTTGCAGACGCCGAAAACTTTTTGTATCTGATTAACAGCAAAAAATTTCTACAAAACGGCAGCTTATCGTTGCGCTCAAAAATACGGATTACGATATGGATTTGTTTCACTTCGTAAAAGCCTACGCCGAGTCCGAAGTAAGGGAGCTCAAAATAAAACGCAACGGCGGGAAGCGGCTCGTGATCTACTATATGAGCATAGGGGGGCGGAGGATTACCGGTATTATTGGAATGGCGCCTGGAAAACAGGCAAGCCCAGCTGGCTAGCATAGGAAAACACGCACTGGAAAGGAAATTATGTCATCAAATATTGGAATGCGGATTGGCGAAAAATAATTACTGGAAACGATGGCTCGTATCAAAAAAATTCTTAACGCGGATTTTGACGGCGTTTAGCTTGATATAATCGATGCGTTTGAGTACTTTGAAAAAGAGCGCGCATAGTTAAGTCAAATTTGCCTTTTTCTTATGAGCTTGCGACAAATTTGACTTAATTTTGACCCCGCGAGCGGCCAAATTTTAACCGCAGCAAAATACCAAAAAACAATAGTTTAGTAACCTAAATATGTGCTTTGGTTGCTAAATTTAACTAGCACGGTAGCAGGCTAAGCTCATCTGCCGGCTATAAATTTAACCGCTTCAAATGCATTTTGAAAGATCAAATTTGAATGCTCGCGCAAGTCAGCCTCCTTGCCGTAGCCGCAAACTAGCCCGACGCCCGCGATACCAGCACGCTTTGCCGACTCCAGATCCATCGTCGTATCGCCGACCATAAAGGCGCTCGCCTTATCTTGCGCGCTCGTTTTGCCTAGGCGCTCAAGAGCCGTGTTTATGGGCTCGGGGTCTGGTTTTGGATTTACTACGTCGTCTCTGCCGATCACGATTTTGATAAATCTCATGACGCCCAAATGCTCAAGTAAAATAACCGAAAATTTCGACGTTTTTGTCGTCACGGCGCCAACGTCCGCGACCTCGCTAGCAAGTGCCAACGCAGCCGCCGCACCCTCAAGCAACGATGTTTGCTCCAAAAAAATCTGCTCGTATCGCGCCTTGTATGCTGCGATATAATCAGGCACTAGCTGCGTCGGCGCACCGAGCCACGCAAACATAAAATCAAGCGGATGGCCGACTAGAGCTTTGACGGCCTCAGGGTTTGGCGCGGATTCTCCGTGAGCGAGAAATGCCGCGCCAAATCCGTCAAGGATAGCAGGCGTCGAGTCGATGAGTGTACCGTCGAGGTCAAAAAGTATGGTTTTTTTCATTTTACTTCTTTCGTTTTTTATTTTGATGTTGCAAATTTGGCGGCATTTTCAAGCCGAATTAACGTTTTAATAAACTTTGATTTTACTTTTTGTATTTTAAAATTTGCCTTAAGATAGCTTTTTGTAAATTTTTGATTTTTAAATTTATACTTTTTGGCTTTGGACTAAATTTTATGCGACTGCACTCTAAGACGCCGAAATTAAGGATTTGTTAAAATGTTTATGCTGTCAAATTTGACTTTAAAATATGAATTAGATTTTAAATTTAACGAAAGCGGTGAAATTTAATTTGGCTCAATTAAACTTAAGCGGATTTTCTCTTATCAATTTCAATAGTTTCT
>NZ_CALKTQ010000067.1 GCF_937997465.1 uncultured Campylobacter sp.
TATTTAGCGTACGGCTCGCCACTATCGTTTGACCGTTAAATTTCTTGTAAAACTCACAGACCAAGACCGAGCCGCTAAAAGGTTGTGTGTATTTCATTGCTTCCCACATAAAACTATCACTCAGAAAGTGAAAGCCTATCGTAGCTTATGGTATCCATGACTTCGTGAGATTAAATTTGATATCGTTTGGAGATAAATTTATGCCGTAAAGGTGCGGGTCTTGGCGAGTAAGCAACTAAATTTAAAAAATCGGTCAAATTTGACTAAAAATAAAAGGATTTAAGCCGAATCAAATCGGCTTAAATTTGCGCTCAAATTTGAGTTTATCGTAGATATTTGACGTTGGCTTTGGCGCGGAGTTTGTTGAAATATTCGCCGATGACGCGGTCTTGCTCGAGTTTATAAAGCGCGTTCATCGCCTCGTCTCTGACCTCGTCAAATTCAGGCATCGTTTGTCCCTTTTTAGACGCTACGTAAAACATCTCAAAGCCCTCTGGAGTCTGAAAAATCTGCGTGAAAGTGCCATCCGGGGTCTGCTGAAATATCGTTCGTAGTTGAGGCGGGATCTGCTCGCTTTTTAGATCCAGGACGTCCATGTGCACGCTGTGGTTGGTATTCATCGGGGAGCTGTGTCTAGCTGCTTCTAAAAGCTGCATCGAAGGTGCCACGTATCTAGTCACGCTCACGTCGGTAAAGTGCGCGAAAAGGTCGCGATTTTGCTCGAAATACGCTCTCGCTGCGTTTTCCGAGATGTTGATTTTAGCGTCGGCAAATATGCTTTGATATAGCTTTTCTTGTTTTATACTTTTTGCGACGTCGTCTTTAAACTGCGCGTAGTCGCCGCCCTTTGATAGCACGGCCGAGCGCAGATCTGAGGCGCTCATACCGCTCTCGCTTGCTATCTTTTGCAGCCTTTGATTTAGCTCGTAGTCGCTGGCTTCGATTTTTAGGTTTTTGATCTGTGCGGTTTCGAGTCTATCGCGGATCAGTAAATTTAGCGCGTTGGCTTCGCTTGTTTGCAGCTGCGCGGCGGCTTTGCGTACTTCGTTTACGGTGATGGGTTCGTTTTCGATGATGACGGCTATGCCGTTTGAGATCTGGCTCGCGTTAGCCATACAAAAACTGAGAAAAAACGCGGCGAATGAGATCTTTTTTAACATATAAAACCTTTGTTTAAGTCTAAAGTAAATATAATTTGAGCATTATAACATTTTAAATTTAAGCGCAAGCTATAAAGGTAAAATTTAATGCAAAATTCACAAATAGTAACTAGATTTGCCCCCTCTCCGACCGGATATCTGCACATCGGCGGGCTTAGGACGGCGCTTTATAACTACTTATACGCTAGAGCAAACGGCGGCAAATTTCTGCTGCGTATCGAAGATACCGACCTAAAACGAAACTCCGAAGAAGCCACGCAAGCGATAAAAGAGGCCTTTGCCTGGTGCGGGCTGGATCACGACGGCGAGGTGACGTATCAGTCGCGTAGATTTGACGTATATAAAGAGTACGTACAAAAGCTGTTAGCCGAGGGCAAAGCCTATAAATGCTACATGAGCAAAGACGAGCTAGACGCTCTGCGCGCCGAGCAAGAAGCGCGAAAAGAGAGGCCCAAATACGACAATCGCTACCGCGAATTTACCGGTACTCCGCCCGCGGGAGTCGAGCCCGTCATCCGTATCAAAGCGCCTCTAAGCGGCGAGATCGTGATCGACGACGGTATCAAAGGTGAGGTCAAATTTAGAGTCGAGGATATCCTGGATGATTTTATCATCGCGCGCTCTGACGGCACTCCGACGTATAACTTCACGGTCGTGATAGATGACGCGCTAATGGGCGTAACAGACGTCATCCGCGGCGACGATCATCTATCAAATACCCCGAAGCAAATCGTACTCTACGATGCGCTTGGTTTTAAGGCGCCAAAATTTTACCACGTCGCGATGATAAACGGCGAAGACGGCAGCAAACTAAGCAAACGCCACGGCGCAACCGACGTGATGGAGTATAAGCGCATGGGCTATCTGCCTGAGGCTCTTTTAAATTTCCTCGTGCGCCTAGGCTGGAGCCACGGAAATGACGAAATTTTCGGCATGGGCGATATGCTAAAGTACTTCGATCCGCACGATATAAACAAGAGCTCAAGCACCTATAACGCAAGCAAGCTAGAGTGGCTAAACGCCCACTATATCAAGACTCTGCCGTACGAGAGACTAGCAAAAGAGATGCTTGAATTTGACATAGATTTTAAAGCGATGCCAAAGGGCGAAGTGCTGTTAAATTCATTGCGCGAACGCTCAAAAACGCTAGTTGAAATGAGCCAGAGCGCAAGAACGATCATAAACGCTCCAAGCGCATACGACGAGAAAGCCTACGCTAAATTTATCACACCCGAAAGCAAGGAAAATTTGGCTAAATTTGCCGAAATTTTGGGCGAAAATTTGGACGCCAAAGGCTACGAGGAGATGACGGCTAAATTTTTAGAAGCAAACGGCTTAAAGCTAAAAGACTTAGCTCAGGCGCTTCGCGTCGCGCTAACGGGAAATAGCGTAAGCCCGGGGATATTTGAGGTGCTCGAAGTTTTGGGCACGGACGAGACGAAAAAACGAATAAGAAATATTTTAAAGGAGAACAAATGACACACGTAACTAACGAAGAGGCGCTCGCGTATCACGAGGGCGGCAAGATAGAGATAAAAGTAAAAACCCCGTGCGCGACGGCAAAAGACCTATCTATGGCGTACACGCCGGGTGTTGCGGTACCTTGTAAAGAGATCGAGGCCAACAACGAACTAGCCTACAAATACACCAACAAAGCAAATTTAGTAGCCGTCATCACCGACGGTACGGCCGTGCTCGGTCTAGGCGACATCGGCGCGGTAGCGGGCAAGCCGGTAATGGAAGGCAAAGCGGTTTTGTTTAAAAAATTTGCAAATGTAGACGCCTTTGACATCGAGCTAGACGAGCATGATCCTGATAAGATCGTAGAGATCTGCAAAGCGCTCTCTCCGACTTTCGGCGGCATAAATTTAGAAGACATCCGCGCTCCAAAGTGCTTTGAGATCGAGCGTAAACTACAAGAAGCAGTCGATATCCCGGTCATGCACGACGACCAGCACGGCACGGCGATGATAACAAGTGCGGGCATAATAAACGCGATGGAGATTTCGGGCAAAGACATCTCTAAAATCAAAATCGTAGTTAGCGGCGCGGGCGCGGCAGGCATCGCATGCGCTAAGATGTATAAAGCGCTTGGCGCAAAACACATCGTGATGGTTGATAGTAAGGGCGTGATCCACAAAGGCCGCACCGATCTAACTCCAGAAAAGCTAGAATTTGCCCTAGAAACCGCAGATAGAACGCTAGCGGACGCGATGAAGTGCGCGGATATGTTCCTAGGCCTTAGCAAGCCTGGCGTCGTAACCAAAGAAATGGTTGCGTCTATGAACGACGAGCCGATTATTTTTGCGCTTGCTAACCCGACTCCGGAGATCTTTCCTGAAGACGTCGCAAGCGTGCGAAACGACGTGATGATGGGAACCGGCCGTAGCGACTATCCAAACCAGGTAAATAACGTTCTTGGCTTTCCGTTTATATTCCGCGGCGCGCTAGACGTCAGAGCTAAAAAAATCACCGAAAATATGAAAATGGCTGCGGCGCGCGCGCTTGCAAATTTGGCTAAAGAGCCCGTTCCTGCGGAGGTTTGCGAGGCGTTTGGCGTAAAAGAGCTAAAATTTGGCAAAGACTACATCATACCAAAACCGTTTGACAATCGCGTGCTTTTAGCCGTGGCTCCTGCGGTAGCGCAAGCTGCAGTCGACGACGGCGTAGCTAGAGTGAAGGATTTTGACGTAAAAGCCTATACCGAAAAGCTAGCGAAGGGTCTGTAAATGAAAAACGTCAGGCTCATCTCTCACCCGCTCATCGAGCACAAACTAGCGATTTTAAGGGATAAAAACACTGAGCCGTTTCAGTTTAGGATGCTCGTGGATGAGATCAGCCACCTGATGATATTTGAGGCGACTAGGGATCTGGCGCTACGCGACGTGAGCGTGCAGACCCCGGTCGCCCAGGCCCAGGCTAAAAAGCTCGCGACAAAGGTGATGATTTGCCCGATTTTGCGAGCGGCTCTGGGTATGCTTGATAGCGTATTTACGATTATTCCGGATGCTAGCGTGGGCTTTTTGGGCTTTCAGCGAAACGAAAAGACCGCAGAGGCGGAGTTTTTCTACGCCAAGCTGCCTCGCGACGCCAAAAACCGCCTAGCCATCATCATCGATCCGATGTTTGCTACCGGCGGTACGGCTATCGACGCGGTTAAATTTCTGCGCGAAAACGGCATAAAGCAGATCAAATTTATCTCTATCATCGCCGCTCCAGAAGGGCTAAAGCGCTTTAGCGAGGTTTACCCGGACGTAGAGGTCTATACGGCTGCGATCGACGAGCGACTAAACGAGAAAAACTACATCGTGCCGGGCCTTGGCGACGCTGGCGATAGGGTGTTTAATACGCTTTAAATTTGACGAACTCGGACGAGCAAATTTAGCTTAATTGTGCCGTAAATTTAGCCGAATTTGACTGCGATTTATGCGGTTAGATTCGGCTTTTGTCTAGTCAAATTTAGCGTAAATTTACTCTCGTCTTTACGGCGCGACATTATCAAATTTGGATTTAACTCGTAAAATTTGACGTCAAATTTAACCCCGAAGCGAGCGCTTCAAATTTATTCCAAAAGGTCTTTTTTGAACAAACAACTACTTAGAAACGTCATCTTACCGCTGGCCGTTTTGCTGCTCGCGGCGCTGTTTAAATTTATCGTCCCGGGTAGCTCGGCCGTTCCCGGTCAAAATCAACCGCAAAGCGAATTTAGAGGAAACGGCGAAGGCAAAAACGTAGCCGCTGCGCCGAGCGTAAACGTCGTAAAAGACGGCACTTACACCTCAAAAGACGAGGTTGCGGCGTATATTTATAAATTCGGCGAGTTGCCGCAAAACTTCATCACCAAAAAAGAAGCTCTCGCGCTCGGATGGGACGCCAAAGGCGGCAATCTATGGCAGGTTACGGACAAAAAAAGTATCGGCGGCGACCGCTTTTCAAATAGAGAAAAAAAGCTGCCCGAAGCTAGCGGGCGAAAGTGGTTTGAGTGTGATATCGGATATAGCGG
>NZ_CALKTQ010000068.1 GCF_937997465.1 uncultured Campylobacter sp.
GGCTTTTCATCCTCGCTCATCTCGATATCGTCTGCTTTCGTACGGCCTATAACCTTTTCTTGCTCGCTCACGCTAGTTGCGTTCCACTCTCTCATTTTGTGTTTATATTTTTGTACAAATACGTAGCTGCCGCCCTTAAATTTCCTATCCTCGTCGCCAACTTTGGCAAAATAATCTCGGTCTTCGCCGTTTGGATTTTCAGTTCCATCCACAAATCCGATGATCGCTCTGCCGTCGTGATACTTAAAACCTTGGGTCTCATCCGCAAGCTTAGCAAATTTAAAAAGCTCGGCCTTTATATTTTGCGCCATATCAAAGCAGTCCGCCGCGTCTAACGCCCTAATATGCACGTGGATATCGCCCGCAGTGCTCACGGCTTCGTGCTTGTCACCTTTGATGGCTTTAAAATTAACAAGCTCTTTTGGTAGCGGTTGCGGGAGTCCTAGTTTTAGCCACGCATCGTGTCCGACGGCGATTACGCAGTTTACGTTCGCCTCCGCGCCAAACCTTACTTTTGCCGTTTTGTTTAAATTTACGACCAAAGCGCAAAGTCTCTCAAAGCCTTTTTTACAGGCGTTTTCGTCGCCACTTAACAGCCAAGTTTGAAAAACGGTGTTATTGCCAGGCGCCTGCGTAACTTC
Organism: uncultured Campylobacter sp.; assembly: GCF_937997465.1. GTDB lineage: Bacteria > Campylobacterota > Campylobacteria > Campylobacterales > Campylobacteraceae > Campylobacter_A. The sequence continues at coordinate 642 of NZ_CALKTQ010000068.1, forward strand.
TTGCGAATTTATTTGCATTTTCTCTCCTTAAATTAATATTTTAAAATTAACTCATTAGATTTTACAACTTAAATTTTAAATTTTTATAAATTTAAGCTTTAAGGAAGCGAAAAAATCAATTTATTCATAAATTTAATAAACGCTATATTTCGGCAAATTTGACTTTTGAGTCATATAATGCAAAATCATTAAATTTCGTAGATAAATTTACATTCTCAAACGTAGCCGACCTGGCTCACGGTGCGCTGATTTTGTTCATCTAGGATGAGTGCATATCCGCTACCCTGCGCGTTTTGGATGAGTTCTGGGTAGAGTTTTTTGCGTAGTTTATACACAAAGCTTCGTATCGCGTCGGCGGTGCAGCTGCCATCCTGCCAGACGCACGACTCGATCATCTCAAAGCTCACGACGCGGCCCTGATTTTTTAGAAAAAGATGTAGTAAATTTTGCTCTTTTTTAGTTAGTGCCACGGGCTCGCCGTCCTTTGTTAGCTGCTTGCTAAAGGCGTTAAATTTAAAGCCGTTTTTTAGATCGACCTCCGCAAAATCGTTTTTAAATTTATTCGCCGCAAAGCTCATTTGCATGATTAGCTCGCGCTTTTCAAACGGCTTTTTTAGCACGCCAAAGCTTCCTAGCTCTATCGCGCTAAGCACGTTTTCGTCGCTACCATATGCAGTGAGAAAAATAATGGGCACGTCCTTATCCAGCTGCCTTATACGAGCCGCCATCTCAAGCCCGTTCATATACGGCATGTTGATATCGGAAAGCACCAAATTTACGCCCTTTGCTTCAAAAACTTCCAGCGCCTCTTTCGCGTTTGCGCAGGCGTAAACCTCGCTCACGTAGTTTTCGACCGATATTTTGATACTTTCGCGCAGGCTCTCGTCATCCTCGACGATGAGCAAATTTATGCCGTTTAAGATATTTTTTATTTTGCTATACACGCTGGCCTCGTTTCTTGCTTGTGTTTCTTAAGTCCGCAAACTAATTTTTAAATTTATAGCCTCGTCTAAATTTCGCCCAAAAATAGCGTAAATTTAGTCGGATTCGCCGCACTTTCGAGCTCCAGCGCACCGCCTAGCTTTTTTACGGCGAGTTCCCTAGCTACGTTTAGACCCGTACCCGTGCCCATATTTTTTGTCGTAAAAAACGGTTCGAAAATTTTATCGCTATCCGCCTTAACCCCGCCGCCGTTATCGCTCACGCTCACGCAAAATAGCTCGCCCGCCCTCTTTAGCTCGATTAAAATTTGCGGCGTATCACGTCCGCTTTCAACCAGCGCGTCCTTAGCGTTTGAGAGCAAGGATAGCAAGATCTGCCTCACGTAGCTAGCGACGCTTTTTAGCTCGCATTTGCCGCTACTGCTAGCAAATTTTAGCTCGATACCGTGAGAGTTTAGCTCTGGCCGCACTATCAAAATAAGCTCGTTTATGATATTAACGAGATCAAATTTTGCCGCACCCTCGCCGCTGGCGTAAAAATTTCTAAACGCCTTTATCGTTTCGTCCATGAGCCTTAAGCTCTTTTTGCAGGCTGCGATTTGAGCCGGTATGCGCTCAAATTCGCCCTCGCGCGCGCACTCCTCGATGTTATCCAGATACAGTCCCAGCGCGCTTAGAGGCTGGCGCTGCTGATGCGAAATGGAGTTTATCATCTCGCCAACCAGCGCGGTTTTGGCGTGAGCTAGCACCGAGCGCCTATGCTCAAGCTCCTTTTTTTCGAGCTCCTTTTCGTGCGTGACGTCAGTGACCGCAAGGATAAATCCGTCAAATTTTACCCCGCCCTCAAGCACGTTCGAGACGTTTAGTCTGAAGCTTTTTTCGCCTTTTTTTACGATAAAATTGCTCGAGTTTAGCGGGCTATTTTTGAGATTTTCAAAGCTTTTTAGCTCGTCAAGTCCCTGCGCCGCAGCGATCATATCGTCAAATTTCGCTCCGTAAAAGATTTTGGGTGCCAGAGCGAAAATCCGTTCAAATTTTTTATTTATAAATTTTATGGTGCCATTTTTATCCGCGTACAAAAGCCCCAAATTTAGCGTCTTGGCAAAGGCCCGCGCTACCTCGCTAGGCCCGTTTGCGTTACTCTTTGTAGCCCGCGATGTCAAGCCCAAAGCCCTTTAATGCAACGAAATCTTTATTTTTATTCGCGCTTAAAAGCTCGATACGGCTGACGCCTAGTTTGTGTAAAATTTGCGCGCCGATACCGTAGTCCTTGACCTGTCCGCCGCACTTCTCCTCGCCTTGCAAAAACACCGCAACGCCGCCGTTTTTGGATAGATACTCGAGCGAGTCTCGCAAGTCGTCGAATTTATCCGAGCAAAGCAGCTCCACGTCGCTTGAAATTTGATGAAATTTGACCGCGGTTTTGTCCTTTATCTCGCCAAAAACAAAGGCATAGTGTCGCTCGCCTTTGTGATCTAGGATCTCGCATTTTAGGGCGTCAAAGCCCGCTATCTTAACCTCGCTTTTTTCTTTTATCTCGATTAGGCTTTCGTGTTTTAGGCGGTACTGCACGAGCTCGGAGACCGAAACCATATTTAGTCCAAATTTCTCGCAAAACGCCTCTAGATCGGGTCTACGAGCCATATTTCCGTCCTCTTTTACGATCTCACAGATGACGGCTGCTTGCGTTAGGCCTGCGTATTTGCATAGATCGACCGAGCCTTCGGTGTGTCCGGTGCGGCTTAGCACGCCGCCTTTTTTAGCGATGAGCGGAAAGATATGCCCCGGGCGCACGAAGTCCTGCGGCTTTGACATCGGGTCAGCCGCTAGACGGATCGTGACGTCGCGCTCGTATGCACTCACGCCCGTAGTCGTGTTTTTGGCGTCGATCGTGACGGTAAACGCCGTCTCGTGGCAGGATGTGTTTTTATCCACCATCAAATTTAGATCGAGGCGACGAGCGATCTCCTCGTTTAGCGCGAGGCACAGCACGCCTTTTGCGTGAGTTATGGCGAAATTTACCTTTTGCGTGTCGCTAAAAGTCGCCGCAAATACCAGATCGCCCTCGTTTTCGCGGTCTTCATCGTCGACCATGACGACCATTTTGCCGTTTTTGATGTCGTTTATGGCCTGCTCTACTCTATCCATTGTTATTCCTTGTTTAAAATTTGGGATAATTATACATTTTTAGCTTTGAATTTAGGCTTTTGCGCGGGCCTTGCTTGATGCTTTGCGGACTTTTTGGTTCACTTAGATACGGCACAAACAGACTTTGGTTAAATTTAAATGTATCAACCGAGCTTGTATTTTTTGTTTAATTTTTACGGACTTGTCAAATTTGACCGATTTTGGGCATAACCCGCACCTTGAAAATGTTAAGGTTAGATTTAGCGATGTAGTAATATGAGTGAGGCAAATTTTGTGCGTCGTTATTTTGGTTGAATTTGCCAGATTGGATTTTGGCTATTTTTCATCGCAGCGACCGAATTTGATCAAACTCGCCACTGACTGGAACTGTTTTGGAGTAAATTTGCCGACCTTAAAAGCATAAACGCTCGCTTGACGTTACGCGAGCGGTAAATCTTTTTAACAACCATATCCGTACCCTTGCTCAAACGGTTTTATCGCTCGCACACTGCGATCGGCGACTTCAGCTCTTACACCTTACTAATATCTATTTTTCAAACGACTGCAAATGCTTTTAAATAGTTGGTTTTTTCTGATTTAATAAATTTTGTGCCCGTCAAATTTAGTAGCCATATCTGCATGCACATTTGCTACATATGCGATAGCGTTTACGAAATTTGACGATTTTTAGAGCTTTGGCCTGATTTGGTATTTTGCGCCGAGTCTTGAAAATTCTTTGGCAAAAAACGTGTTTAGATCGCGCAAGCTGTCGTCGTTCATTTGGATAAGTTTTAGGCGGTTTTTCTTGTAAATTTTGATTTTTTTACTTTTTCTTTTTAGATACTGCGGTGTTTCAAGTCCCCAAAATTCGATATAAATTTCGCTTTGCGTCAAATAAAAATCACTAATGACACGCTCTTTGGTCGGTACCTTTTTCTCGTAGATAAAATCTATACCGCGGTAAAATAGCCAATTTGCCACAATGAGCTCGGCGCGGCTTTTTACCGTATTGCCACTATCGCTTTTGTATCTAGTTTGCTTGATTTTTTGCCTTTTAAATAGCTTTAAAGCTAGCAAAATAATTACGATCAGCAGCAAAACGATTAAAATTTGAGATACGTCAAAGTTCATAAAAAATTTTCTTTAATTCTAAATTTTGATTTTTTGGAGTAAGTGAAGGATAAATTTTAGATTTGGTTGCGGAGGACGGATTTGAACCGCCGACCTTCGGGTTATGAGCCCGACG
>NZ_CALKTQ010000069.1 GCF_937997465.1 uncultured Campylobacter sp.
GGGCTTGTGGACGGCAGTTTGACGGCCTCTTTGCCCGTCGCATTTAAAATTTGAGTTTTTAGATATTTTTCGCAGATTTCATGCGCCTTGCCGCCGTTTGCGAATACCTGTACGACGCGCGCTACGCTAAAGATCGGCTCTAAATTTGCAGGCACGACGGCAGTCATTTTAGCATCGCTCGAGCCCTTTATCTCGCACGATGTCGCCAGTTGGTTTGCGGATTTGCGTAGTAAAAACTAAATTTACTGGGAAAATTTAGTTTAAAATGCAAAGTAGTAGGGCGCATTTTACTACGCCCTTTAATAAATTTAAGATGCGATCTTGTAAATTTGATCTATTTTAGCTCAAACGCAAGCGTTGCTGCGATCGTCTCATCATCGCAAATTTTTGAGTCAGCAAACGGCATTTTATGCACCACTTGTAGTAGCCACTTTCCAGGTTTAAGAGCTAGCACCTCTATCGTGCCGTCTGGCTCAGTTTCGCCGTGAAATGCACTTTTTTCTTTTAAAAAGCCGTCAAATGTTCCATTAAGCGTAGCGCTTTCTAGCGGTTTGCCTTCAAATAGAATTTTAACTTTAAACGGTACGCCAACTTTGAAATTTGCCGGATTTTCAAGCGGAACTATCTCTAAACGCTGATTAGAAGGCTTTGTTACGGAGTCGTCCTTCGCGTTTTTGTTTATGACGCTTTTTGCGCTCATGCTCGCTTTTTTGCAGTATTTGGCGTCTTTGATATCTTCTTTGGTTTTACCCATGTGCCATGTGCCATCGCTAGCTTTTGTCCAAAACGTAGGCTTGTACTCGCCAGCTATAAGGTAAGAGCCGTCTTCAAGCTTATCTCTTTCGTAGTGGTAGTTTTCGCCGCTTTGTTTTAGGCTAAGCTTTTCGCCATTTTTGGCTATGATGTACGGGGCTTCAAATAGAGCGATCCTGTTATCCGGGATCTTTTCAACAGTCGGAAAATCGTCTGCATAGCCAATCTCAACGCTAGTTACGTCTTTGCTGCTTCCAAATAGCCAAAACTCATGAGCCAAAGAATGGCTGCTAAAAGCCGCCAAAGCCAAAAGTGTAAATAAATGCTTGTTCATTACCTATCCTTTTAGATTAAGATGTCTATTTTTATGTTTCTAACATGTGTCACAAAAATATTTTTAAATTTCTACATAATTAAAATTTGCTGTTGCTTTAACAAATTTAGTAATCAAAACTGATTTTGTTCATTTAAATTTATAAAATAATACAAGTAATAAAATACTTTAACCACTGAAAAATTTAAATCAGTGGTGCAATTATATCAAAATAATAACCAATGTCAATATAAAAATAAATTTTTTATTTTTAAAAAACAGCATAGTTAGTTAAGTTACTCAAGAAGGTAAATTTTACTAAAAGACTAATGTGAAACCAATAAGCATAGATATCAAAAACGAAGTTGTTTTGAGTTTTTGATCTACTTTAAGGCCTCAGCTATCACCGACCATTCGCTCGCAAGTTTATCTATACTAAATTTAGCATTTGCAGGGCTGGTCGATGGTAGCTTTATAACTGCATTTTTGGTCGCTTTTAAAATCTCGTCTTCTAAATATTTTTTACAAATTTCATAAGCCTTGCCGCCGTTGGCGAACACCTGCGCTATGTGCGCGCCGCTAAAGATCGACTCTAAATTTGCAGGCTCGACGGCGGTCATTTTAGCATCGCTTGAGCCCTTTATCTCGCAGGATATCGCAGCGTCGTAGATAGCGATGCGGTGAGCGAGCAGGAAATTTATCTTTTCGTCCGTGCCTGCAGGCAACGGAGCGTTTAAAATCCCGGCCAGCACCCGCCAGAAACGATTTTGCGGATTTGCGTAGTAAAAGCCAAATTTACGAGAAATGACGGAAGGAAAGGAGCCGAGGATCAAAATTTTAGAATATTTATCAAAAATCGGTCTAAAAGGATGGGTTTGGCTCATTTTGCGCCTTTTAAGCGATTTTTAAAACCGCCGTCAAATTTAACCGTCATTTTTTACTCCTTAAATTTGGGTGAAATTTAGCACAAGATTTAAAAAGCGAGTTAAATTTAATACTCGCAAGATACGTCAAAATTAAAAAAATTTGGCTGCATTTTACGGCCAAATTTAAAATAAACCAAAATGCCAAATTTCATGCTGCTGATTTCGGCGGTAATTTTCCTACTCTACTTTTAGCGTATAAAACGGATTCAAAACCTCTACGAACGTCTGATGAATTTCAGATAACGTCTTGTCGCCAATCTTGCCTAGTTTGCGTTTAAGTCTCTCGCTAGAAAACGACTTAATCTGAAAGCAATTTACTGCGGAAACATTATCAAGTCCAAGCTCGGCGTAGTTTTCTAGCTTGTAGAAAAACGGAATGTCTCTAAATTTATCTTGATAGGTAGTAATCGGAAGTAGTATTTTTATGTCGTAGTTTTTGCCGTGGTCGCTATTTATAACCAATGCCGGACACAGCTTTGCTATCTCGCTACCGATTTTGGGTTCAAAGTCTACAAGCCAAATTTCGCCTTGTAAAATTTCACTTTTCATAATAGCTCAAATCTCCGCTTCGCGCTAATTCCAATTCTTGCGACGAGATTATCTTATCGCTTTGAGCTATTTCGTAGCCTTTTTTCCACCTTTCAAGCTTTTTTTGCCTTTTGTAGCTCTTTACGGCTTCATCGACTACCGCAGACATCGATTTAAACGAATACGTCTCTTGCAGCTCTTTTAGCGTCTCTAAAATTTCTACATCAATCGAAAAAGTAACTTTTTGCTTGCCTGTTAGCGTCATTTAAATTCCTTTTATACTGATAAAATATACGGACGATTATACCATACTACGATAACTAAGTCGGTAAGATATGTAAATTTATTAAGCCCGCTTTCTCTCGCCCGTCAAATTTGGGCGAGAAAAATTTGCTCCTTACTCGGCACTTTCGTTAACCTGGGCTTCCGAGCTAGACTCGACCTCATCGCTAAAATCTGCTAAAGATAAGCGTTTTAGCTGGCGGTAGCGTCTTTGCGCGTCGGCCTTATTTTTAGTCAGCAGCTCGTCGGCGTGCTCAGGATTTGTCTTTTTAAGCGAGTTGTAGCGAACCTCGTTTAGCAAAAACTCCTCGTAAAGAGACCAATCAGGCTCTTTTGAGGTCATTTTGAGCGGATTCTTGCCCTCTTTGATTAGGCGCGGATCGTAGACGTAGGTCGGCCAGTAGCCGCATTTAGTCGCTAGCTCGCCTTGACCGCCGGAGTAGGCCATACCGCCCTTGATGCCGTGCGCGATACACGGCGAATACGCGATCACGAGGCTAGGTCCATCGTAGGCCTCGGCTGCGGCGATAGCTTTTATCGTATTTGCTTGGCTTGCGTTTGAGTTGATCTGCGCGACGAAGATATTTCCGTAGGTCATCGCGATGTAGCCAAGATCTTTTTTCTGCATCGGTTTGCCGCTAGCGGTAAACTGCGCTATGGAGCCTGCACGGCTTGATTTTGAGCTCTGGCCGCCGGTGTTTGAGTAGACTTCGGTATCTAGCACGAGCACGTTTACGTTCTCGCCGCTAGCTAGTACGTGATCAAGCCCGCCAAAGCCGATATCGTATGCCCAACCGTCGCCGCCGATGATCCACTGAGATTTTTTGACGAGATATCTTTTTAGCTCTAAAATTTCTTTTACGCCCTCTACGTCTAAATTTTGCTCCAAAATCGGCGTTAAAATTTTAGCGATTTGCGTCGTTTTCTCGCCGTCGTTTTTATACGCGATCCAGTCGGAGTATAGCGCGGCTAAGGCGTTTGGCGTGGCGTCTTTGGTGCGTAGCATTACGTCTTCTATACGGTGGCGCAGGGTCTCGACCGCGACATTCATACCCATACCAAACTCCGCGTTATCCTCAAAGAGCGAGTTCGCCCACGCTACGCCCTTGCCATCTTTGTTCGTCGTATAAGGCGTCGAAGGCGCGCTACCGCCGTAAATCGAGCTACATCCGGTGGCGTTTGCTACTATCATGCGGTCGCCGAACAGTCTTGTTACAAGCCCTATATAAGGCGTCTCGCCGCAACCGGGGCAGGCGCCGTGAAACTCAAACAGCGGCTGCGCAAAACCCACGCCCTTGACGCTATCTTTGCTCATCAGGTCGTCTTTATACGTAACCTTTTTAAATAGATAATCGGCGTTTTCCTGCTCGTGCCGCTCCATCTCCTCGGCTAGCGGCACCATGACGAGCGATTTTTCCTTGCTCGGGCAGTTCTGGGCGCACAGTTCGCAGCCGGTGCAGTCTAGCGGGCTCACCTGGATTTTATATTTTAGTCCTTTTACCTCTTTGCCTTTAGCGTCTAGGACGTGATCTTGCACGGTTTGCGGTGCGGCGGCGAGCTCGTTTTCATCGATTAGAAATGGCCTGATGACAGCGTGAGGGCAAACGAAGGCGCACTGGTTGCACTGGATGCAGTTTCCCTCGATCCATTTTGGCACCATCACGCCGATACCGCGTTTTTCGTAGGCCGTGGTGCCTGATTTAAAGTGTCCGTCCTCGTATCCGACAAACGCCGAAACAGGCAAGCTATCGCCCCTTGCGGCGTTGATAGGCTTAACGATTTTTTCTATAAATTCGTCGCCTACGTATTTTTCCTCCGCACTCGCGTCATCCCTCAAATTTGCCCAGCTAGGATCGACCGTGACCTTAACCAATCCGTCCGCGCCCATATCGATAGCCTTGTAGTTCATCTCCACGATCGCTTCGCCCTTTTTGGCGTAGGCTTTGTGCGCGTACTCTTTCATGTATTTTTGCGCGTCGGCAAACGGTATGATGTCCGCAAGCTTAAAAAACGCCGACTGCATGATGGTGTTCGTGCGGTTTTTGAGCCCGATCTCGCGAGCTAGCTTGGTGGCGTTGATGATGTAGAAATTTACCTTTTTAGTGGCTAAAATTTTCTTTACTTTATTCGGCAGTTTAGCGACCGTCTGCTCGGCGTCCCAGATCGAGTTTAGCAGGAACGTCCCGCCCTCGCGGATACCGTCTATAACGTCGTAAATTTCAAGATACGCCGCGACCGAGCAGGCTACGAAGTGCGGATTTGAGACGAGATAGGTCGAGCGAATCGGGTTTTTACCGAAGCGCAAATGCGATCGCGTGTAGCCGCCCGATTTTTTACTGTCGTAGGCGAAATACGCCTGCGCGTAAA
>NZ_CALKTQ010000070.1 GCF_937997465.1 uncultured Campylobacter sp.
TTAAATTTGAGCCGAGTTTAAATTTGCGCTCGGCTCAAAATAAACTAAAAGATTGCAAAATCATAGTTTTTATATCTTGCCTTTACAGAGCCAATCTTCTAGTCAAATTTAGAAAAATAGCCCTAAAGACTCTATAAAATTGTTTTTGCGAAATTTTTAGTTCAATATGCGACTTTAAATTTCCTGCCAAAAACGGTTTTAGTTTAAGTAAGACGCATGAAAGAAAGCAATCTAATAAAAAAGAAGTCAGAAACCTATAAAATTTTCTATAAGGAGAGTGTTTTATGGTTTGCAAACATTTTATTTTACCGCTTAAAATTCTTTTCGTTTTTACTGCTTTTTCCTTTAAGGAGGCGACCAGATGAATCCCACGCCAAATTTAAAAAAATTAACCCTACTTCACTCCAATGATTTGCACGGAGACTTTTTGGCTGAGCAAGTGGACGACAAGCTAGTAGGCGGCGTCTCTATGCTATCCGGCTATATAAATCAAGTCCGCCAAACAGAAAAAAACGTTATCTACGCTATTGCCGGTGATATGTTTCGAGGCTCGATTATCGATTCGGAGTACAAAGGGATTTCCACGATCGAGATCATGAACGCCCTGGCGCCAGATATCGCTACGGTAGGCAATCATGAGCTAGATTACGGTATTCCGCATTTGCTTTTTATTGAAAAGTGCGCCCAGTTTCCAATCATAAACGCAAATTTGTTTATCAAAACCAATCACGCCCGTCTATTTCCGCCTTGCTATATCATGGAGCTTGACGGCATGAAAATCCTTTTTATCGGTATCATCACCGATGCAGTTTTGGCGCAAGCCAAGCAAGACCACCTAATCGGTTCTTTCATCGGAATCGAAGAGGCGGCACAAGAGGTCGGGCGAATCTGCAACACCTACAACCGAATCGATATCGATTTTACGGTTTTGCTAACTCACATCGGTTTTGAGGCTGATAAAGAGCTAGCCGCTATGTTGCGACCGGAATGGGGCGTCGATCTGATTATCGGAGGGCATTCTCATACCTTGATGGAGCAGCCTTGCGTCGTCAATGATATTTTGATTGCGCAAGCAGGCGTCGGTACCGACCAGATCGGGCGATTTGATATCGTGGTCAATACAGACACCAACAGCATCGAAAGCTATAAATGGCAGTGTATCCCCATAAACGACAAGTACTGCCCAGTCGATGAACAAATAGAGAATTTGATTCGAAAATATAAGAGCGTAACCGATCAAAAATATACTCGCGTCATCACCCGTTTTAGCTGTCCGCTAACGCACCCGCAGCGCAACACCGAAACGGCTTTGGGAAATTTGTTTGCCGATATTTTCAAAAACAGCCTAGGCATAGATATTATGTTGCTTGGCTCAGGCAGTATTCGGGGCGAAAAGCTAGGGCCGATCGTAGAGTATGGGGGCTTGGCCGAAATTTTTCCTTATGATGACGGCGTTTATATGCTCAGAGCGGACGGCCGAACCTTTCGCCAAATGATGTGCTATCTACTGCGAGACGACGCCTTTTTGGGAACAACGGAATTTTATCAGTTATCGCAGGGGCTAAAACTCGCCTATTCCCGCTCCCGCCGAGAAATCGTAAGTCTAACTTATCAGGGGTAGAAATGCCCGATGACGGTATTTTTACGGTCGGTTTGCAAAATTATCATTACTGTAACCTTGAAAGCTTTTTTGGCGTCAGTTTTGAGCACGTGAAAAATTTCGGCGCTCCTAAGATGATTTCCACTTCTTGTTTGGATATCTTGGCTGAGTATTTAAATTCGCATAAAGCCGTTAGGCAAGACGTCGAGGGGCGATTAACGATTTTGGATTAAAAGTATTTTCGGTCACCCATGCGACTTTTTAATATTTACCATACAACTGCGGCTATATTTCCGCCGCATTCAGCGATAAGCGTAAAAAACCGTCAAATGACTACGGGCTTGATTGCGGAAAATAAAGCCCCAACACTTAATGTCTAGAAGCTTTTTACGATCAACCCGGCTCTTATCGCAATTTAGTTCAAGATAATTCTTCGCGTTTTTAATTTTTGTTTTGATTTTAAAGGCTTATATTTAAGGATACTTTTTGCTTTGAATTATGAGAAAAACAGCGACGGTTTTAGCAAATACGCTCTTTCCGGACGGCATACAGATCGTGGTCTATGAGTAAAATTTAACAACTTAGATGATAACTAATAGATATGCAAATATCGGTTTAACGGTACGTAGAGAACAGCAAAAATGTAAAAAATATGCGCTTACGCTAGGTGCCGCACGTCAAGCTCGGAGAATCTTGATATCGATACCGTTAAGTTTTTAGCAAATCCGAGACGCGAGCTAAACAACCGGAACAAATACCAAAACGCTCCATGAGACATTATGTTATAGATTTAGACTATAAAATATTTTGCAAAGTTACAAATTTATGCTAAAATCGCGCGCTTTTAAATTTACCTAAAAGGGAAGAGATGAAAAAATATTTAGCTGAGTTTTTTGGTACATTTTGGTTAGTTTTTGGAGGTTGCGGCAGTGCAGTATTTGCAGCGGCTTTCCCAGAGCTTGGTATCGGATTTGTCGGAGTTTCGCTAGCATTTGGCCTTACGGTTCTTACGATGGCTTACGCAGTTGGTCACATCAGCGGCGGCCACTTCAATCCAGCTGTATCAGTTGGCCTACTAGTTGGCGGAAGATTTGACAAAAAAGACTTCGTGCCTTACGTCATCGCACAAGTTATCGGAGCGATCGCAGCTGCTGCTGTGCTAT
>NZ_CALKTQ010000071.1 GCF_937997465.1 uncultured Campylobacter sp.
TTTTAAACGTAAATCGACAAGCGGAAATATCGCTAGGCGGATTTAAATGTTTTGAAGTAAATTTCGTCCCAAGACTAGGCATATGCCCTGTCGCAGGGCGAAATTTACAAAATCATTTAAAGACGTCAGCGAGATGACGCGCTAATAAGCTCCAAGAAACCAGAGGCGTCCCAGCTCGCCGTACCTACTAGCACTCCATCGCAATTTTTGATCCCCGCTATCCCGCCGATATTTGCGGCGTTTACGCTGCCTCCGTAAAGCAGCGGCGCGCTCGTTTGCTCGCAGATGAAATTTAATATCTCCTCAATCTGCTCCGCGCTCGCGCTCTTGCCCGTGCCTATCGCCCAGATTGGCTCATAGGCGATCAGTAGCCGCTCGTAGCCAAGGTCGATATTTTTTAGCTGCTCCGCCAAAAACTCCTTCGTGCCGCCAGCTTCGTTTACGCTCAAATTTTCGCCGATGCAGTAGACGATCTGCCAGCCAGCCTTTACGGCGAAGTCAAATTTGGCGCGCAAAAGCTCCTCACTCTCGCCTAACTCGCGTCGTTCTGAGTGTCCGATCAGCACGCTTTTTACGCCGAACTCGTCCAGCATCGCCTTGCCGATCTCGCCTGTGTGAGCGCCGCTTTCGCACGGATAGAAATTTTGCGCGCCGAGTTTAAATTTATGAGCGGCAAGATCAAACGCGCTAAACGGAGGAAATACCGTCACGTCGTCGTTTGAGCTTAAATTTGCGTCTAAAATTTCAGCGTAGCGCGCAAAGCTCGCTCTCGTGTGATTGCACTTTAAATTTGCTAAAAACCTCACTCCGCAGCCTTTCTAAGCGGTTTTATGCCGGGTAGCTCCTTGCCCTCGATGAGCTCCAAGCTCGCGCCGCCGCCTGTTGAGATAAATGTCATCTCGTCGGCGTCTCCCGCTCGCTCTACGACGTCGGCCGTATCGCCGCCGCCCACGACCGTAGTCGCGTGCGTGTCGATGATGGCGTGGCTCATTTTGATGCTGCCTTTGCTAAATTTATCCATCTCAAAAACGCCCATCGGCCCATTCCACCAGATGGTTTGCGCGTCAGCGATGACCTCTTTAAAGAGCCTAATGGACGCAGGCCCGATATCTAGCCCCATCCAACCGCTCGGGATCTCTTGAGCGGGGACGAATTTTACGGCGCTTTCGGCTGAAAAGGTCTGAGCCGCGACGACGTCCACCGGTAGGTAAATTTTAACGCCAAGCTCCCTGCCTTTGCGTAAAATTTCGCGCGCGTCCTCGATGAGATCTTCTTCAAGCAGCGAGTTTCCGATATTTTCGCCGAGCGATTTTAAAAACGTAAATGCCATGCCGCCGCCGATTATCAGCTTATCTACGCGCGGAAGTAGGTTGTGTAGGGCTTGCAGCTTACCGCTTACCTTGCTGCCGCCCACGACCGCCACGAACGGGCGCGCAGGGTGCTTGATGAGATTTTGGGCGAAATTTATCTCTTTTTGCAGCAAAAATCCCGCCGCTTTATGTTTCTCGTCGTAAAATTTAGTGATCGCCTCGACCGAGCTATGCGCCCTGTGGCAGACGCCAAACGCGTCATTTATATAAAATTCGCCGTATTTAGCGAGCTCGCCGGCTAACGCCTCGTCGTTTTTGGTCTCTCCCTTTTCAAAGCGCAAATTTTCAAGAAGTAAAATTTCGCCAGGTTTTAGCGCGGCGGCTTTAGCTTTGGCGTCCGCTCCGATGACATCCTCGGCAAATATCACGTCTCTATCAAGCAGCCTTGATAGCCTCTTTGCCACGCCTCGCAGCGAAAATTTCTCCTCAAAGCCGTTTTTCGGGCGCCCTAAGTGACTAGCCAAAACCACGCTGCAGCCGTTATCTAGGCAGTAGCGGATAGTTGGTATCGCTGAGCGGATCCTGCGGTCATCAGTGATGTTTAAAAACTCGTCCATAGGCACGTTAAAATCGCACCTTATAAAGACTTTTG
>NZ_CALKTQ010000072.1 GCF_937997465.1 uncultured Campylobacter sp.
TCGCATGCGCAAAAATGCCTAGTCGCCGCGATCATCGCACAAAACGGCAAGAAAACCTCGAGCGAATTTGAGCGATTTAAAAACCTGCTTCCTAGCGAAGAGGTCGTGCGCTGGCTGAGCTTCATCCTTGCGCTTGCTAAAAATTTAGACGCAAACTGCTCGCATAAAAAACTGGAGTTTGAGTTTATTAACCACACTTTGCAAATTTACGGCGCCAAGGAGCTGTTTATGGCGAAGGAAAATATCAAAAAGATGACTAAACCGGATACTTTTGCGATCTGTTTTGCGTGAAATTTAATGGAGGAATTTGATGAAATTTGCGGTAAATTTCATCAAATTTTAAAAAAGGCAATTTAGTCTATACTTGCCTTATCTTTGTATGCGTCTAGCGTTTGGCGGTTTTCGATGTAGGCGTTTAGTTTTTTTTGATTTTCTTCAAAAAAGCTCTGGAAATCCTGCTCGCTCGTCATCTTTTCTTCGCCGAATTTATCCAAAAGTACGTTTGATGTACCAGTTAGCACGAGGTAGCGTCTGTCAAGGTGCTGAAAAAGAACGACTTTGTTCGTATCATCAAGCGGTTTTTCGTAGATTATCTCCACGCCTTCCTCGCTTTTTACCTTTTCAAACCAGCCGTTTTCGCGCTTTGTTTTTATCGTTTTTTGCTTGTTTTTTAGCTTTGCCTTGATGAACAAAAGCACGACTAAAAGTAGCGCCAAAACTCCCAAAACCGAGTAATATCTATAATCAATCATATCACTCATGCCTTGCGTCATGAAATTTGCGTCGCCGTTTTGCATGCCTAAATTTAAGCCGGCACCTTGAGCAGACGGGGTCAAATTTGATGCATTTTGATCGCCGGATAAATTCGTCGCTTCGGTTATATTTTCTCTAGTTTCTTGCGGAGATAGCGCGGTTTCGGCGGCTGGGTTCGCCGCATTTTCAGGCGTCACGCGTATGCGCAGGCCAAAGCCGTCGGTAGTTTTTGAGGCGCTAACGGCCACCTGAGTGTCGCTTTTTATCACGAGGGCTAAATTTTGGCCCCTAGGTTCAAACAAAAGCTCTTGCAGTATGCTTGAGTTTACGCTTTTTTCGATATTTTGATCGTTTTGTAGGTCTTTAAAAAGCAGGGTTATCGCGCCGTCTTTGCGCTCTTGCAGGATCGCTCCGCTATAAGGCGCGTCAAAACTAAGCATGATATCGACGCGGTCACTGCGCTCGTAAATGTTGTAAGTAGATAAATTTGACCCCCAAAGCGCTACGAAAAACAACAAAAGCGCGGCGAAAATCCTCATAATTGCTCTCGTTTAAAGTACTGGATGACGGATTTTGAGTCTAGGATTTCATTTATCCTGATGGCGAGGTTTTTTTCGTAGACCATTACTTCGCCCTTGCCGAAAATTCGGTTGTTTATAAAAAGCTCCACGCTCTCGCCGGCAGGCTTTTCTAGATCGATAACCGAACCAACTTCGAGCTTTAATAGCTGCTTTACGCTAATCGTCGTAGTGCCGAGCTCTGAGATAAAATCCACGCCGATATCCATCAGCTCGTCGTAGCTTTTAAAAAGCCCGCCGCGCTCTTGCAACATCTCCTGAACCCCTTGCAGCGCCGTTTCTACGGCATTTATCTCTTGTAGTTCTTCGCTCATGCTTTTTTATATCCTACTTGAAATGTTCTATTTTTGATTTTATAGACGCGCTTGTCGTCTAGTTTGACGTGAAAGCTCGTCCTACCTAGATACTCGGGAGTGCCTAGTTTATAAGCGTTTGCTTCGCGTTCGTTGAGTAGATTTTTAGCGTAGCCGATCGTGAGATTTGCCACCTCTTTGCAGATGTCGCTTAGCTCGTCTTCGGCTAGTTTATCGACGCCAAGAAGCACGCTAGCAAAGCGGTTTAGCGTATCTTTTTTAAAGTAAAGATAAAAGTGAAACTCCTCTTTGCCCTTAAAAATCGGCAAACTCGATCCGTAAAATTCCCCCTCCGCGCTCTTTGCGCTCTCTACCTTGTAGCCCAGGGTATCCTCGCACAGATGCTTGATCCCAAGCTCCGCAACGTCCATCATCGCGCCGTCCTTTAAACAAAATTTTATAATTATACTTAAATTTAACGCAAACGCCGCTAAATTTAAAAAAGTTTATTGATTTGCTTTATCAGCTCTTCGCCCTCAAATTTGGCCGTGAGCTTTACTATCTCGGTGCCGATTATCGCGCCGTCGGCGTAGGTTTTTACCTCGTCGGCATCGTTTTTATTTTTCACGCCAAAGCCCACCGCAACAGGCAGATCGCTTCTTTTTTTTAGACCCTCTACTAGCGCCTTTAGCCTCTCCTCGCTAGCTCGCTGCGACCCGCTCACGCCAATAGCGCCCAGAGCATAGACAAATCCTGAGCCGAATTTTAAAATTTTATCCGCGCGGTTTTGCGAAGTGACGCTGATTAACGGGATGAGATCAAGGTCAAATTTAGCGCACAGTCCCGCTACCTCCTCGCTCTCCTCAAACGGCAGATCGGGGATGATAAATCCTGCTATACCGACCTCTTTTGAGCGAGCGATAAACCTCTCTACGCCGTAGGCAAACACGATGTTAAAATACACGAGAAATACGACCGGTTTATTTATCTTGCCTTTGCACTCTTCTAGCATGGTAAATACCGTGCCTGTATTTACGCCCTTTGCGGCGGTTTCAAAGCTAGCTTGCGCGATGAGTTTGCCGTCTGCGAGCGGATCGGAGTAGGGGATGCCAAGCTCAAGTAGATCCAGGCAGCTGCCGTCTAAATTTAATAAAAACTCCTTAGTCGCTTCGACGCTAGGATATCCCGCCACGACGTAGCCGATGTTTGCTTTTTTGCCCGCGAACGCGTCTTTTACCTTAGCCATAAATTTTTCCTTTCTCGTAGCTCATCACGGTGTTTATGTCCTTGTCGCCGCGTCCCGAGACATTTACGACGATGACGCTTTTTTTCGTCAAATTTGGACATAGCTTTTCTAGATACGCTAACGCGTGCGAGCTCTCGATCGCAGGTATGATGCCCTCTAGGCGGCTGGTTAGATATAGCGCGTTTATGCACTCGTCGTCTGTGACGCCGTAGTAGGCGGCTCGCTTGCTCTCGTGGAGGTGCGCGTGCTCGGGGCCCACGCCCGGATAATCAAGCCCCGCCGAGATACTATGTACCGGCTCGATCATGCCGTATTCGTCTTGAAGCACGATCGTTTTCATACCGTGGATGATGCCTGTGCGGCCCTTGGTTAGAGTTGCGGCGTGATACGGAGTATCCGCGCCTAGGCCCGCAGCCTCGACTCCGATCAAATTTACGTCCGCGTCGCCCAAAAACGCGCTAAAGATGCCGATGGCGTTGCTACCGCCGCCGACGCAGGCGATGACGTAGTCGGGATGTACGCCGTATTCTTTTAGTTGCGCCTTGGTCTCGCGGCCGATGATACTCTGGAAGTCGCGCACGATCCTAGGATACGGATGCGGGCCGACCGCCGAGCCGATGACGTAAAATGCGCTTTCTATCTCGTTTACCCACGCTTGGATCGCTGCGGTGGTGGCCTCTTTTAGCGTTTTTAGCCCATCTTCTACGCTCACGACTCTGGCGCCTAAAAGCTGCATGCGAAACGCGTTTAGCTGCTGACGCTCGACGTCGGTAGCACCCATATATACGTCGCACTCAAGACCGAGCAATGCCGCCGCCGTCGCAGTCGCCACGCCATGCTGACCCGCGCCCGTCTCTGCTAAAACCTTCTTTTTGCCCATTTTTTTGGCGAGAAGCGCCTGGGCTAGGGCGTTATTTATCTTGTGCGCGCCCGTGTGATTTAGATCCTCGCGCTTTAGATAAATTTCATGTCCGTAGTGCTCGCTTAGGCGTTTTGCGTGATATAGCGGACTCGGGCGTCCGACGTAGTTTTTTAGTAGGTCGTCTAGTTCGGCCTCAAATTCAGCCGTTTTTACTATGCGCTCGTAAGCAGCCTCGAGCTCGTCTAGCGCGAACATCACGGTTTCTGGCACGAACTGCCCGCCGAATTTGCCGAAATATGCTTTGGTGTTCATCGGTATCCTTTAAATTTTTGTTTATTTTAGCATTTTAAGTTTTTATTAGGCTTATTTTACGGTATTTTTAGCGCACGCAAATTTGAATTTATGGTAAAAACGATATGATTCCAAATATGTTACGGCGATATAAAAAGCTGCTTTCGGCCAAATTTGGTAAGCGAGTCAAGAGGTATTTAAGACGAAATAAAAACCAAAGGATAAGAATATGGGCGCCATAAAAGAAGCATTAAATAAAAATAAAATTTGGGCCGGCGGTTTGGCTGCCGTTTTCGGCGGTATTTCCGACATTTGTCAGCCGATCGCTCCTTTTGCGAAATATCTATTTTATGCTAGCATAATTATCACTTGCGTCCTATTTTTGGCTTATATCGGGCTATCTAGACTAAGGCAGAGGGTTTTGCCTATCATGGTATTTACGAGTCTAAGCATAATCGCCACTGGCTCCATGTACGGACTGCAAAGCGCGGAAGAAAAAGGTAGCGAAAACGGCTACTTAGCCAGCATCATACCGCCGCTTGAAAAAATTCAAAATTTGCTAGGCATGATCAAAAAAGATACGGACGAGATCAAGCAAGCAGTAACCGAAATAAAAGAAGATAGCAAAAATATAAAATCCGCTATACAAAACGTAGATACTAAAATAGACAAACTAAGCGAAAACATCGGCAAAGGCGGCGGCATCATCGCAAACCCGAAAACGCAAGAGGATTATTATCATAATGCCAGGATTTATGAGCTTAGCGGAGATTACGGAAATGCGAGAAAATCGTATATAAAATATTTTTCGTTTAGCGACCGTAAACTAGATCCGCATTTAAGATTTCAGTCGTTTTTAAAGATCCAAGAGGGCAAAGCCGGCGCAAAAGAAATTTACAACTAAATGTTTAAAAACGATGATATTTTGATCGATAGTTACGCCAAAATTTTACTCGAAAACGGCAAACAAAAAACAGAAAAACTAACAAATTTCGTTAAGCAAAATCCGGATTTTGCGCCTGCATACTATGAGCTGGCGCGCGCATACTCAAAGGCTGTTTTAGGGGATCAGACGATGTCCGATAAAAAGCTGGAAAAAGAGTACGCGGATAAATTTTTAAAGCTGAACGAAGAAGGAAAATTGGCGCGCTACTTTACCGATAAAGACGAGCTAAATGCCCAGATAAAATATATCCATGAGCGTAAAACTGAGCTGGATAAAATCAGTCAAAGCATCTTTGAAAATCCCGTAACGGTCGAGAGAATCCATACCAATCAGGGCTATCAAATAGTAGCGAACATTTCAGACAAACCGACTGAAATTTTTTACCGTATAGACGGGCAGGGGGAGTTTATCAGCACCGGGTATTTTGATATAGTTTACCAAGATAGCGGCGAAAAGAAGCCCAAAAACTGGTTTGGATTGCCGGACGACGCGCAAGTCGTAAAAGAGTATATAGAGTTTAAATACAAAGACCGAAACGGCAATATAAACGGGCCGTTTAAGTACGAATGGTACAAAAAGCTACCAAGCGGAGAGATACTAGACCCAAAAGCCGAAAGCGATATAAAGATGCTCAAACAAACATCAAACCACTGGGTGTCAAATGCCGGCCGTAAAGATATAGTTTATTTCACCCACATCCTCTCGTACGGTGACGGCGTGGAAAAGATCGTTTACGGTATCAATAAAGACGTTCCCGATACCGAGCTACCAAAGCCGTACAATGTAAAAGCGGATGCTGATAATATATACAAAGAAGCGCCAAATATCCAAAAAGTATCGGTGCAGATTTATTTTAAGGACGAGACAAAAAGCGATGTAAAAATTTTTAATTTTAAAAGCGAGTAAGGCGGTAAAAGTCGGCTTTACACGGTTGAGCCGACTTTTTATTATCTGTTTTTACTTTTGAAAATTTACGCCTTTATCAGCTCCAAAATTTTCTTTATTTTTTCAGCCGATTTTATGCCGTTTTCGTCCTCGACTTTTGAGTTTAGATCAAGCACTCGCGGGTTAAATTTGACCGCTTCGCGCGCGTTGTGCTCGCCGATGCCGCCCGCCATGCCAAAGTCAAATTTGACCGCACGCAAAATCTCCCAATCAAAGCTGATGCCGTTACCGCCGGCGTTTTCGCCTTTGCAATCAAAAAGCGGCATATCGCAAAGCGCGGTATCTACGACGGGCAGCACGTCTAGCACGCTATAAACGCGCCAAACCTCTAGCTCCATCGCCTTTAAATTTGCGTACAAATTTGAGCTAACCTCGCCGTGGATCTGCGCCGCGTCAAGCGGGACAAATTCGCAGATTTCAATTATCTCGCAGTCGCTTTGCCCGGCAAAAACGCCGACGCATTTTTTGCCCGCCGCATGCGCGATACCTGCTATCTCGCGCACCGTTTGCGCGCTTACTTGACGTTTGCTTTTAGCAAATATTGTGCCCAAAAAATCGACGTCCAGACTCGCCACCTCGCGCGCCTCCGCAGGCGTTTTGATACCGCAAATTTTAATTAAAACGCTCATTTTTCTCCTAAAAAATATAATATCGCAAACTAGTCTCTGCGATCTCTTTCATTATTTCAAACATTTCGTTTGCGCTCCACTCGTCTTTGCGAAAATACATACTCACGGGAGAAAATTTATTGTGCTCGCTGTTGCCATCTAGCTTAAAAATATAAGTTTTGTTGAGGTAGTAAAATTCGTTCATTGTGCTAAGTTTTGAAAATACGTTTTTTGTACTAGCGTCGTTTTCGTTAAAGTCGTCACCACTACCAAAGCATACGAAAGGTGTTATGTCTTCGTGGTTCATCATGGCCCTTATGCCGATTAAATTTTTGCCTAGGCGTTCTATGGCGTTACCCCTAGCTTGCTTTTTTAGTCCTTCTTCGGCACGTTTGTCATTTGTGCCTTGCCTTTTAACTTCTGCAGCCAGAAGCAGTTTTTGATATTTTATATCACCCAATTTTTTGAGTATCAAAAAACCGCCGTCAGGCATGATAGTATTATCTCCCCATGTTGTATCAAACTGTTTTCTGATACCGCCATTTTTTATATTTTCCATCATCTCTTTTAACGACAATCTTCCACTAAATTCAAGATAAAAGCCATTAAAATTTGAAATTTGACTAAATCTATTTTCTATATAATCAATAGTTTTTTGCATAGCTTGCGCTATGTTTTTATCGTCAAATTTTGACTCAACATTTTTAGGTTTATGCTGATTTATATTTTTTCTTAGATCGTCACTATTTGCCATTTTAAGCCTTTTTCACGATGTAGATGTACTCGGTTACGTAAAGTGCTCGGTTATTTAAATTTCTGCTTGCGCGGTAGGTTGGGTAGCGGATTTCGTGTTTTATAACTTTGCCGATTTTTGATAAATTTAAAAGAAACTCCGCCTCGCTGATAAAGCCTTCCGAGTTAAAAGAGATGACTAGGTATCTGGCTGGAAATTTAGATAGTAAGGCAAAAAATTCGTCCGCCGCTTTTGCTTTTTTATTAAAATTTGAGCGGTTCCAATCATTTGGTATACCCGATACTTCACTTAAGTTTTTAGGGTTAGGAGCCTTAAAATTGGTGATTAAATTTAGCATAAAGTAGTTTGAGCCGTAAGGGTGCTGATTGTACGGAGGGTCAAAATAAGCGATATCTAAAGGGGATAAAATATCTGCTAGTTTCAAGGCATCTTGCTGATAAACTTCAAATTTGCTCGTAAAATTTGAAAAAACGGGCTTTTGAAGAGTAATTTTGCCTAAAATTCTATTTAGCGCATTTTCTCCGCTACCGCCAAATTTCCCCACTCCATCCTTGTCTTTGTAAAAGCCTTTAAACACGCCGCCCGTGTTTGAGTGAATGCTCGCTTCGCTAAGTAACGGTGCTATAAAAAAATGCCTAAGATCAGGCTCTATTTCTTCTATTGCTTTGCGCAAACCGCCAATTATTAGCGCGTTTTCACGAGAGTAAAACACTCTCTCACCGTGTTTGATACTAGCGTCGTCTTTTGGGGCATAAAGCTTGCTTATAAAACTTTCGCTGGGATTAAATTTCTCTAAAATTTGCTCAAAATTTCGGTCAATTTGTTCTTTAAGTTTTGGTGTAAAATTTGAAAGATAGCATGAGTTTATCACGCGCGAATAATCCTCTAAGTCGTTTGCAACAACGAGACTCGAATGTGCTTTGGCTGCTCTTGCAACTACGCCCGAGCCACTAAAAACATCTACGAAGCTTATCTTTTGTTTTTTTAATTCGCTCTTTATCTCACAAATCACGTTTAAAATTTCGTTTAATATCGCGCGCTTATTGCCCAGGTAGCTAATTAGCTGTTCTTTTAAAAAGATAGGGTTTTCGGCGACTTTAACATCTTTTGCGGTATTTTTCACGCTTCGCCTCGCACGTAGTCCTCGAAGTAGCGATAAACTTTACCGCTTTTTATGGTGTCTAGGATGACCTCTTTGGCTTGCGCTGGGCTATCAGCGACGCCAGCTGTGTAGAGCGCAAACATCGCGTTTAGAACGACTACGTCAAATTTCGGTCCGCTAATCTCGCCTTTTAAAATTTGCTTTAAAATTTCGGCGTTTTGCTCAGGCGTGCCGCCCTCGATCTCGCTGTGAAATGCCCGTCTAAAGCCAAACTGCTCGGGCGTGATGCTGTACTCGCTGATCTGACCGCCGCGCAGCTCCACGACGCGTGTCTCGTCACATAGGCTGATCTCGTCTAGTCCGTCCTCGCCGCGAACCACCAGCGCGCGCTCGCGTCCAAGCAGCTGCAGCGTCTCGGCGTACAAGCGTAAAACGGGCTTGTGATAGACGCCCACGAGCTGATTTTTGAGCGATAAATTTGGATTTAGCAGCGGTCCTAGCACGTTAAAAACCGTGCGGATACCTAGGCGCTGGCGCACTTCGCGCACTTCGCCCACTAGCGGGTGGAAAAACGGCGCGTGGAAAAAGGCTAGATTTTTGTCGTTTAGTAGCTCGCGCTGTCGCAGGAGCGAATTTGAGCTTTTAACGCCCAAAATTTCCAGTACGTCCGAGCTGCCCGATTTGCTAGAAACGGCTTTGTTTCCGTGCTTTGCGACCTTGACGCCAAGGCTTGCTAGGATAAACGCGACGGTCGTCGAGATATTTATTGTTTTAAAGCCGTCGCCGCCCGTGCCGCAAAGATCGATCATCGGCGAGGGATCGCGGTAGGTCTGTGAGTATTTTAGGATGTTTTTAGCCAGGCTTGCTAGGCTTTGCGGATAGAGGCTTTTTTCGCTGATTAGCACCAAAAGCGCGGCTAGCTGCGTGATCTCGTACTCTTTGCTCGCGATGATTTCGCAAATTTGCTCAAAGTCGCGGTCGTCCAGGCGCTCGTTTTCTTGAAGCTTGATTAGAAACGGCTTTAGCGGGCGGATTTTTGGCTCTTTGGCGACTTCGGCCGCAGGCGCGGCTTCGTAGTTGATGAAATTTTCGATGATTTTTTTGCCGTACTGCGTGAAGTAGCTCTCAGGGTGAAACTGGATACCGAAAATCGGCCTGTCTCTCACGCTAAGCGCCATCACTACGTCGTCCTCGCTCACAGCTGAGGCCTGCAAATTTGACGGTAGCTCGTCCACGTAAAGCGAGTGGTAGCGCATAACCTCAAATTCATCCGGCAGTCCCGTAAATAACGGCTCTTTGCGGTTAACTTTTATGAGCGAGGTTTTGCCGTGATATGGTTTTTCTAGGCGTTTGATCTTTGCGCCGTGTACGAGTCCGATCGCCTGATGTCCGAGGCAGATACCAAGGATCGGCGCGGCGATATCGCTTTGCAAAATCTCTAAACAAATGCCGCTATCTTGTGGGTGTTTTGGGCCCGGACTTAGCACGATTTTGCTCGGATTTAGCCTGCGGATTTCATCCAGCGTGATCTTGTCGTTGCGCACGCAGCGCACTTCTTCGGAGGTTAGTTCGCGTAGGTATTGTTCTACGTTGAAAACGAAGCTGTCGTAATTGTCTATCAATAAAATCAAAATTTTCTCCTTTTTAGCGGCTTGTCTTTTTCCTTTATACTTCGTTGGAAACTCGGTCGGCTTCGGTCACGGACGACTAGTCCGCTCCCTTGCCTTCGTCGTTTCCGCCTCGTCTAAAGGAAAAAATACTTCGCCTTATCGTTTTACGCTCAAATTTGAAGTCAAATTTACAAATTTTACTCGCCGAGACCCATACCCTGAAAATGCTAAATTTAAACTTGCGACGCTTTGCGTCAGCAAAGCTATGTCACCACCTTAAAAGCGTCGTAGGGGGAGGGGGATTAAAGGGGGTGGGGAGCGACTTCGCCATTCAAGCCCCCACCCCCTTTACAACAAAGTAAAAAACAACCTCAAACGGTTGTTTTTTACTTAAAAGCCCAAATTTTTATTTCTCAAATTTCCTTTGCGTTTTTCGTAAACACGTTTAGTTCCGAGGCGCGTTTTTTACAAATTTCTTTATATTCGTATTCAGGAACGCTATCTATCACGATGCCGGCTCCCGCCTGCACGAAAATTTCGGCGAAATTTTCCTCAAGCCCACCGCTTTTTAAATTTGACTCGTTTGCGCCGTCAAGGCGCGGGTTATGCCGGCCAGCATCAAATTTGCGTGCAAATATCGCGCTTCTAATCAAAATCGCCATTTGCGCGTCGCCGTTAAAGTGGAAAAACCCGATGCCGCCGCCGTAGGCGTTGCGCCTGTACGATTCAAGCTCGGCGATGATCTCCATGGCGCGGATCTTTGGCGTGCCGCTGAGCGTACCTGCGGGGAAGATGCTACCGACCGCGTCAAATGCGTCTAGATCGTCCGCCTTTGCGCCGTAGACGTCGCTTACGATATGCATCACGTTCTCGTATCGTACGATACGCATGACGTTTTTGACCGCGACGCTTTTTGGCTTGCTAACGCGGCCGATGTCGTTGCGGGCAAGGTCGATGAGCATTTTGTGCTCGGCTAGCTCCTTTTCGTCGCTTAGCAGTTCGCGCTCGAGCGCGGCGTCCTCTATCGCGTCTTTGCCGCGTCCGCGCGTGCCTGCGATAGGCGCGACGTAGATCTTACCCTCTTTTATCTCGCAGACTAGCTCGGGGCTGGAGCCCGCGACGTCGCCGTACGGGGTCGGAAAGTGAAACATATACGGGCTCGGATTTGCCTCGCTCAGCGCTCGGTAGAAGGCTAGGCTATCCATATCCGAGGCTAGTTTTAGCTGTTCGCTTAGCACGACTTGGAAGATGTCGCCGCTTTTTAGGTACTCTTTGGCGCGTTCGGCAATACTCAAAAAATGCGCTTTTTCGCCCTCTAAATCGGTTAAAATTTGATATTTGCTCTGCCTTGTTGAACGCTGTTTCTGGGCGGCCGCTTCGTCGTCTGCGCTAAATTTAACGAGAAAATCGCAATACCGCTCGCGGTCGCCGTAAAAGCTGTAAATTTTGCTATTTTTATCAAAGTGCAGGTAGGCGCGGGCGTTGGCGTAGAAAAAGTCGGGGAAATCGTACTGCGAGGCGTTAAATTCGGGGATTTTTTCAAAATATTTTATCCCGCCGTAGCCCAGTACTCCAAACAGTCCCGCAAAAGGCGCGTCAAATTTTTGAGCTTTGAAATAGCTCTTAAGTCCCGCAAAATCGGTCTGCTCGCTGCTGATATACTCGCAGTCGATACCGACGATGGTCTGCGTCGTGTCTTCGGCAAGGTAGGAGTTGGCAAATCTCTCTCGGATCTTTTCGTAATAAAAAACGGGGCTCAAAAGTAACATAAAACATCCTTTAATGAGCGTCGATTATATAAAAATTAAGCTTAATTTTCATTTGACGGCGGCGTCAAAAAGCTCGCGCTCTAGCCTTTGCGCCGCTTCTAGGGCGTGGCAGTCAAAGACGCCGTACCTAGCCGCGACGCTTTTTATATCCTCAAAGCTCACGACTGTTTTGCCATCTCTTTTTTGAAATAAAAACTTAAACGGAAGCTCCAGCGCAAGGTTCGGTTCGCACTCTATTAACGGCGCAAGTAGGCCCGGCGCGCCGAAAATCACAGTGATCGACGGCGTCAAATTTACTCCCGTTTGCGCGGCGAAAACGTGATGAGGCACTACGGCAAATTCGCTAATATCCTTCATGTCAAGCAGTCTTTGAAACCTCTTAACCGCAGCTTCTAGCTCTAGCTCGCTCTGGCCTGTCGTGACGCCGGCAAAGGCCAAATTTAACCCCGCAAAAATCATTAAAAACAATCTTTTCAATAACTTCCCTTTTTTAAATTTTAAAATTAATTTTACCCAAAAACGGCTAAAATCGGATTTTACTTTAAGGCGAGATTATGGAAATTTTATCGGTTGCATCGATCGGATACGTGTGTTTGGGACTATTTGTCGGCTTTTTGTCTGGATTTTTGGGCATCGGAGGCGGCGCAGCGGCCGTGCCGATACTCATATTTTTGGGCTTTGACGTCAAATACGCAATCGGCGTAAGCGTCCTGCAGATGGTGTTTAGCTCGGTTTACGGCTCGTTTTTAAATATAAAAAATAAAAACGTCGATCTAAAGCCCGCTTTGGTTCTAGGTATCGGCGGCTTTTGCGGGGCGAGCGCGAGCGGTTTTATTGTAGCGAGCGTACCGTCTAAATTTTTGCTTCTAACGCTTATTTGTATTCAAACTTTTAACGTTATTAAGCTATTTTTTAAAAATCCTGAGCCCAAAGGCGCGCAAAATCCCTCTCTCGTTCCGCTTTTTTTCGTCGGGCTTTTTGTCGGTATAGTAGCTATTAGCGTGGGTATCGGCGGCTCGGTCATTATAATGCCCGTCTTGATAAATTTTCTCAACTACGACATCAAAAAGGCTATTAGTACTGGGCTA
The DNA here is from genome assembly GCF_937997465.1 of uncultured Campylobacter sp. GTDB lineage: Bacteria > Campylobacterota > Campylobacteria > Campylobacterales > Campylobacteraceae > Campylobacter_A. The sequence continues at coordinate 12,846 of NZ_CALKTQ010000072.1, forward strand.
TTTTTCGTGATATTTTCATCGATTTCGGGCTTTATTAGCCTCGCTTCGCAGGGGCTCGTGCAGTACGAGGTCGGCGTTTTAGTCGGTATCGGCTCGCTTATAAGCGTGAGATTTGGTGTAGCTTTAGCACAAAAAATTGACCGCACCGTCCAAAAAAGATGTTTGCTCGCGCTTATTTGTACGACGTTAATCATAATGATAAATAAGCTTTTTGCTTAAATTTGAGCTTATAAATTTAAAATAATACGATTAAATTTGCGATAAATAAGAGAGTGGGGTAAATTTACCCCACCCGTCTTCAATAAAAATCAGAAATTTTCTAAAAATCCGCCGTCGCTTAGTTTTAGCTCGAGGTCCTTTACGTAGTCTTCGGCTGCCTTTTGGTATTCGTTTTTGCTGACGGTTTTTATTGCTTCGCCGTTTTTGCCGGCAAACTCCAGATTCCTTTCGCGTGCAAATTTTACCGTTTGTTTTACGATATTTTCGAGCGAGTTTTTGCCGTTAAATTTAAGCGCGATAAAGGCGTCAAACTGCGAAAAGTTTGCCGGTACGTTTAGTTCGTCAGCAATTTTGATCACTGGTTCGCCCGTGGTGCTGAAATATTCAAAATACCCGCGCGCCCGCTCTTTTAGGCGACTTTTTCCAGCTTCGTAAACGATTTTAGGACGCTCATAAGTCGTTAGCTTGGCGCAGTCTGCGGCTAAAATTTCCATAAAGCCGAAGTACGCTGATTTTACCGCATTTTCGTCGTCTTTCAAAAGCGCTGCGACGTCGGCGAAATTTACGCTTGCCGGATATACGTCGGTAAAGACTTGATAAAGCCAGTCATAATCCGGCTTCATTAGAGCATTTTTGGCATCCACGTAACCGTCTTTCGTTTTATTGAAACCTGTAGATATGTGTAGTTTGCAAAGCTCATCTACGCCGATATTTACGCTAAAATCACTTGGGAAGATTTCTTTGTGTACTATCATGCTGCTTCTAAAAACTCTATTGGTTAAAAAGTCAAGTATCTGTTCTCTTTCGATACGCGAGTTAAAATTTGCATTTATATATGAGTCGAATTCTTCTAGGCCTAAATTTGACTGAAAAACGTCCTCGAGCCCCACTTCGGCTAGATAAGCAAGGTTGTTTTCTGTCAAGTGATCTATAAAATGTCTAAAATAAATCGGGTTATTAAAAGCTTCTAAGTATTCGTGCGCAATGTATGAGTCTGCGGTAGTTAGAATGTGATCGATATGAAATTTTAAGCTATCGAAATTTACCCAAACTTGACTTACGTTGCCGTCTTTTTGGCAAAATTTGGCGTATTCTCCCAGCACCTTTAAAAGCTCCCTTGCTTTTGCTACCTTTGCCGTTTCGCTATCTATGTCGCGCGTACCGAAAATCAAAAAATCTCTGATCGTGTCTTTTATTTTCCAGCCGGGATACGTATTGTAGCTCACGTAGGCGACGCCGTTAGGACTCAAAAATCGCTTGATGGTTTTTAGGATCGCGTCCTTTACCATATTGGGCACCCAACTATAAACGCCGTGGCAGATGATATAGTCGAATTTACTGTAATCGCTCACGTCCGCATCCGTAAAATCGCAGATATCTTTTGCCATAAATTTTATATTATCCACGCGCATTTGTGCGGCTAGCTCTTTGGCTTTATTTATCTGCACCTCGCTTAGATCTATGCCTAGCACCTTTGCCTGCGGATTTGCGATAGCAAAAGGAAACAAATTTCCGCCGTAGCTGCAGCCAATTTCTAGCACTTTGGCTGTTTTGGACGGCGGCGGAGTTAGCGATAAAAACGAAGCCAAAGCCTCAAGCCGCGCAGGCGAAGTGCCAGGGAAGGCAGCCGAGATATATGGAAGCTCGTCGTAGGATTTTTGGATGTTGTTCATTTTGTAGCCTTAAGTTAAAATATTTTTACGATGATACAGCAACGCCTATTAAATAAGGGTAAATTTAAGCGGTCAAAGCCGCCTAAATTTACTTAAAATTTAAGCCCAAAAACGGCCGAAGCGATAAAGACGACAGTTGCCGTGATAAGAAAAATGCCGATGATATTTAGCCAGATTCCAGCTTTTATCATCGAGCTGATTTTTACGTAGCCAGAGCCGTATGCGATGGCGTTTGGCGGTGTGGCGACGGGCAGCATAAATGCAAACGTAGCCGCCATAGCAACCGGGATCGTAAATAGCATCACGTTTGCGCCGGTATAGCCAAGTCCCGCGCTAACGCCTGCGATGACGGGCAAAAAGGCCGCTGCGGTAGCGGTGTTTGACGTGATCTCGGTGAGGAAAATGACGAGCGTTACGACGGCCATGATGATTGCCGCGATAGGTAGCGCGCCGAGAGCAGAGACCTGATGTCCGATCCAAAGCGACAGCCCGCTGCTGCTAAACTGCGCTGAGAGCGACAAGCCGCCGCCAAAGAGTATAAGGATATCCCAAGGTAGCTTTTTAGCGCTATCCCAGTCGATGAGACGCTCGCCACTTTTGTTTGCCGGCACGATAAATAGCAAAATCGCCGTACTCATCGCGATTATCGCATCTAGGCTGGCGATTTTTACATCAAAGGACTTTAGGATAAAGCCCAGCGATATCCAGCACGCAGCCGCCGCTACGAAGATGACTCCGACTAGCTTTTCGGGCGTAGTTATGGGGCCTAGTTTATCTAGCTCGCCTTGGATCACTTTTTTGCCGTTTGGTATCTCGCCGATTTCAGGCTTAAAGAGCACGTAAGTGAGCAAAAACCAACACGCCGCAAGCATAACGACGCTAAGCGGCACGCCCACTAGCATCCACTCAAAAAAGCCGATCTCGATGCCAAATTCGTTTTTCATGTATGCGACCAGAAGGGCGTTTGGCGGAGTGCCGATGATGGTGCCTACTGAGCCTATCGAGGCGGCGTAGGCGATGCCTAGCATTAGCGAGATGCCGAAATTTGAGCTAAAAGTACTCGTTTTTTCTTTTATCTCTTTTGCGATGTCGCGGCCTTTGTGAAATACCGTATTCATAAAGCCGCCTTGCACGCCTTTGCGTGAAATTTCATCCAAATTTGCCACATCCTCGATCGCCGTAAACGTCCATTTTTGAGTCGTTAGGCGTCCGACCAAATGTAGTACGCTAAGACCCACCGGTAGCATCATTATGGCGGTTGCGGTGTTGCTCACCCACATGGATAAAAACCCCGTCGCCACCATAAATCCAGCCACCAGCCGCCTGGGGCTCGTGCCCACTAAAAGCACGATGCCAAGGGCGATTCTGGTGTGCAGATTCCACCTTTGCATCGCAAGGGCTAACACGAAGCCGCCCATAAAAAGATAGATAGTGTCCGAAGCATACGGCGCCGCGACTACCTTAAACGCATCGACGCCTAGCACCGGAAATGCCACCATCGGTACCAGGGCGGTTGCGGGCAGGGCGATGGCCTCGGTCATCCACCACGCCGCCATCAGCGCAGCTACTGCGGCTACGACGGGCATAGCTTCTACATGCAGCTTTTTGCCCTTGGCTGCAGCTAGGGCGATGTCTCCTGCGTTTGCGGGGAAGATTTTATACACCCAAATCGCTAGCAAAACGCCTAGCACCAGCCCGATGAGCTCGACTCGGTTTGTTCTTCTGTCTATAGGAATGTTTGGATTTGCCATGATAACTCCTATGCTTGGGATAATTTATAATACATCCAAAAAGCTTATGGCTTAAAAAATTCTTTTGCTTTAAAATTGATTTTTTACTAAAGTGTTGATAAAAGTAACAGCGATTTTAGTTAAAGCGATTTTGGGTATAATGACGGGTTAAAAATTTAAAATCACGGAAGCGAAAATGAACGCAAACGACACCATAAAAATCACGGGGGCGCGCGAGCACAACCTGAAAAATTTAAACCTCGAAATCCCAAAAAACAAGCTCGTAGTTTTCACCGGACTTAGCGGTAGCGGCAAGAGCACGCTAGCGTTTGACACGCTTTACGCCGAGGGGCAGCGCAGATATATGGAGAGCCTTAGCAGCTACGCCAGGCAGTTTCTAGACCGCGTAGGCAAGCCCGACGTCGATAAGATCGAGGGCCTCACGCCCGCCATCGCGATAGATCAAAAAACCACGTCTAAAAACCCGCGCTCGACCGTAGGCACGATAACGGAAATTTACGACTACCTGCGCCTTCTTTATGCTCGTATCGGTATCCAGCACTGCCACAAGTGCGGCAAACCGATCTCTAAAATGTCGGCTAGCGACATCATAAACGAGATCCAAAAGTTGCCCCAGGGCGCCAAAGTCGTCATCTACGCTCCGCTAGTGCGCGAGAAAAAGGGCACGTGGGCGGACCTGATCGAAAATTTACGCGGCAAAGGCTACGTGCGTGCTCAGATAGACGGCGTGCAGGTGAGATTAGACGAGGAGATCGAGCTAGCTAAAACCAAAAAACACACGATAAAGCTCATCGTAGACCGCATCGTGATAGACGCCGATAACGCGCAGCGCCTAGCCCAAGACGTAGAAAAAGCGCTCGGCGAGAGCTACGGCGAGGTCGAGATCGAGATCGCAAATGCCGAAGAACTCGGGCTAAAAGAGAGTTTCATCCACTACAGCGAGCACTCGGCGTGCTTTGATTGTAAAATTTCATTTACGCCGCTTGAGCCGCTTAGCTTTAGCTTCAACTCCCCAAAAGGCGCGTGCGAGAGGTGCGACGGCCTTGGTATCAGATATAGCCTGGATCTAACCAAAGTAATCGACGAGGAAAAAAGCATCGAAGGCGGCGCGATAAAGCTGCTTTACGGCTACAACATGAGTTATTATTATAAATTTTTGCTAGCTTTTTGCGAGCAAAACGGTATCGACGTCAAGCGCCCTTACTGCGAGCTTAGCGAGGATGAAAAGCGCCTCGTGCTCTACGGCAACGTAAAAGAGGTCGAGTTTTTCTGGAAGCGAAACAAGCTACTGCGCAAATTTGAGGGTGCGCTAAAAATCACTCACGGACTGCTAAAAGACTACAAGGACTTTGATGAATACATGAGCGAAAAAGTCTGCGACGACTGCGGCGGACACAGGCTAAAGCCTCAAAGCCTAGCCGTCAAGGTCGCAGGGCGCGGTATCGGCGAAATTTTAGATATGAGTATCGAAAACTGCACCGCGTTTTTCTCAGACGAGTCAAATTTTAGCTACCTTAGCGAATACGATAAAACGATCGCAAAGCCGATATTTAAGGAGATAAACGAGAGGCTGTTTTTCCTCTACGACGTGGGGCTGGGCTATCTATCGCTGGGACGCGACGCGCGCACGATCAGCGGCGGCGAAGCGCAGCGTATCAGGATCGCTAGCCAGATCGGATCGGGTCTTAGCGGCGTGATGTACGTTCTAGACGAGCCTAGCATCGGCCTGCACGAGCGCGATACGCTAAAGCTCATCAAAACTCTGCGAAATTTGCAAGCCAAAGGCAACTCCGTGATCGTCGTCGAGCACGATAAAAAGACGATCGAGGAGGCCGACTATGTCGTGGATATCGGGCCTGGAGCGGGGAAATTCGGTGGGCAGATAGTTTTTGCCGGCGACGTGAAAAGCCTGCTTGGCTCAAGTACGCAAACCGCGCTTTACATAAACGGCGAAAAGGAAATCGACTACCGAAAAGACCGCAAAAGCGACACGTGGCTTGAAATCTCAAATGTAAATATCAACAACATATCAAATTTAAGCGCGCGCTTCCCGCTGCGAAATTTAGTCGGCATCACGGGAGTTTCTGGCTCGGGTAAAAGCTCGCTCGTGCTGCAAACTCTTTTGCCTGAGGCCCAGGAGCAGCTAAACCGCGCTAAAAAGGTAAAAAAGGTCGCTGGGGTAAATTTGAGCGGACTAGAAAATCTAGACAAAGTGATCTACCTCGATCAAAGCCCGATCGGACGCACCCCGCGCAGCAATCCTGCCACCTACACGGGCGTGATGGACGAGATCAGAGGGCTTTTTGCGCAGACTAAAGAGGCCAAACTGCGAGGTTACAAGATCGGCAGGTTTAGCTTCAACGTCAAGGGCGGACGCTGCGAAAAGTGCCAAGGCGAGGGCGAGATCACGATCGAGATGCACTTTTTGCCCGACGTAAACGTCGTTTGCGACTCGTGCGGCGGCACCCGCTACAACGCGCAGACGCTAGAAATCCTCTACAAAGGCAAAAGTATCGCGGACGTGCTAAATATGAGCATCGACGAGGCGGTGGAGTTTTTTAAATCCGTGCCCAAAATCGCTAGCAAACTAACGACACTGCAAGACGTGGGCCTAGGCTACATCACGCTGGGGCAAAACGCCGTGACGCTAAGCGGCGGCGAGGCGCAGCGCGTAAAGCTCGCAAAGGAGCTTAGCCGCTCGGATACGGGAAATACGCTCTATATCCTCGACGAGCCGACTACTGGGCTGCATTTTGCCGACGTCGATAGGCTAGTGTGCGTGCTGCACCATCTCGTAGATCTTGGCAACTCGGTCTTCGTCATCGAGCATAACATGGACGTCATCAAAAACTGCGACTACATCGTCGATATGGGGCCAGAAGGCGGCGCAAAGGGCGGTAAAATCATCGCCGAGGGCAGCGTAAAAGAGGTCGCCAAAAATCACGCAAAAACGGGCAGTTATACGGGTAAATTTTTAGCCGAGGAGCTGGAAAATATGAAAAACGCGGCAAAAAAGGCGAAGAAAAAATAGTTTTAAGGCAGAAATTTTAATTTTACTGGATAACCAAATTAGTTATCGGTAAGCATTTTAAAACATGCAAAGTTTGATATAATGTATAAAAATAAAGGTTTAAAATGAAAGAATATGAATTTAATAAACAAGATAGTAGCTTTGAAGAAAGTGAAAGTGAAGACAATAAAACTTATCCTATAAAAGAAGCTAAAATTGAAAAACAGAGGTTTAGTGTTTTTGAGTTAAAGAGAAAAATAGATTCTGGAAATATTATAATAGATCCTGATTTTCAAAGAGAATATGTATGGGACGAAAAACGTAAATCGGAGCTTATAGAGTCAATCTTAATGGGAATTCCTATACCTTTAATTTATACCAGTCAATCAAATGATGGTAAAATGCAAATAGTTGATGGCAAGCAAAGGCTAAGTTCTTTAAGGGAATTTCTAAATAATAAATTTGAGTTAACGGGCTTAAAAATCTTAGATGATATTAACAAAAAAACTTTTAATAAATTAAATGATCTTCAAAAAACTAAAATAGAAGATTATATGTTTGATATTTATATGATAGTCCCTCCAACACCAGACGAGATAAAGTTTGATATATTTGATAGAGTAAATCGTGGAGGAGTACCGATTAATGCTCAAGAAATGAGAAATGCCCTGTATAACGGAGTTGCTACTGAAGTGATAAAACAATTATGCAAATCGGAAGATTTTCAAAAAGCAGCTGGTGATCCTGACAAATCAAGAATGAAAGATAGGTATTTGGCTCTTAGGTTTTTAGCTTTTTATTTGTTATTTAATAATAAACTAAATTTTACCTATACTACATTGGATACCTTTTTGGGTAAAGTAATGTCTTTTATAAATAAAGAATATAAATATGAGGATTTTAACGAATTGACCGCAAATTTTGGTATAGCCATGAGTTTTATTTACAAACACTATAAAGATGATCTATTTAGGTTTAGCCCGAAAGAAGAAGGTAAAAAGCGAAGA
>NZ_CALKTQ010000073.1 GCF_937997465.1 uncultured Campylobacter sp.
GCTAGCAACCTCTTTTACTAGGCCTGCGCCCATGTTTTCTAGAGCGTCTTTTAGCTCTACTTCTTTAGCTACGCTCACGCCGTCTTTGGTGATCGCAGGAGCGCCGAAGCTCTTTTGCACTAGTACGTTTCTGCCGCGAGGCCCCATCGTTACTTTTACCGCGTCGTTTAGTTTTCTAACGCCTTCATATAGTTTGTTTCTAGCCTCGTCTGAAAAAAATATCTCTTTTGCCATTTTTATTCCTTTAAATTTAGATTATTTTAAAACGCCCAAAACGTCTTCGACTTTTAGAACCAAATACGTCTTGCCGTCAAGCACGACCTCGGTGCCGCCGTATTTTGCAAAAACCACGCTATCGCCCACGCTCACGCCTTCTACCTCGCTTGATACCGCCAAAACCTTGCCGCTTAAAGGTTTTTCTTTTGCATTATCGGGTATAATGATGCCCGAAGCGGTCGTTTTGACGTCCTCAAGACGCTCGACTAAGACTCGTTTGCCTAACGGTTGAAAATTCATGATTCATCCTTTATGGTTTGATTTTACTTTTTTAGCACTCTTTTGTTTTGAGTGATGAAATTATAGTCAAATTTTTAGAATTTGTCAATGATTTAGCTAAAATTCTTAACAAGTCTTAGTATAATCGGCTCAAGATTCATAATAAAATTAAACTAAATCTAAAGGATAGACGATGAAAATTTTAGGCGCCCTGCTCGGACTGGTTTTTGCTTTGCTTATCGCGGCTTACGTCGCGGCCTTTACCGATTTTGGCAACGGTTTTGTTAAACCCTACGCTGAAAATATAATTAAAGAAAAAAGCGGATTTGACGTCAAATTTGACAAATTTCAGATCCGTCCGACGAGCGTAGATATCGTAGCTAACGTAAATGGCGAGATCGCGGCGAACGTAAACGGCGGTCTTTCGATTTTCTCGCAAAGCCTCGATCTAAAATACGATGTCGCCGTTAGCGATCTAAAAAGCCTGGGCGTCAAGCTAAGCGAAGCTATGAAAATCTCAGGCATCGCAAAGGGCAAATTTAGCGATTTCACCGCTAGCGGAGTAGGCCAAATGCTAGGCTCAAACGTTAGCTTCGACGCAAATTTAAAAGACTATAAGCCGCTTTCTTTAAAGCTCGACGCTAAAAATTTACAGGTCGAAAAAGCTCTAGCACTAGCAGGTCAGCCTATCTACGCGCGCGGTAAAATCTCAGCCGTCGCAAACATCGTAGAAAGCGGCGGCAAGCCAAACGGCACCGCAAACGTCGATATTATAGACGTAAAAACCGATAACGCGCTAATCGCAAAGGATTTTAACGTCACTCTGCCGTCAAATTTCGTCGCGAACGGCAAAATCGTAGCCGACGTCAAAGACGGTATCGTAAACGCCAAAAGCGCGGTAATCACACCGCTAGCGACGATCGGTAGCGACAAGACGATCTACGATCCAAACTCAAACACCCTAAGCAGCGACGTCAAGCTCATCGTGGACGATCTGGCCAAATTTGAGCCCGTCGTGGGGCAAAAGCTTAGCGGAGCGTTCAAAGCAAACGGCAACGTCATCGCTACGGCAGGCGAGCTAAAAAACTTCGACGTAAAGATTGAAGGCTTTGGCGGTAACGTCGATGCGGTGCTAAACGGCGGCAAGCTAATCGCCAAAATCAGCTCGCTAAAGCTTGACGAACTCGTTAAAATCGCCGCCTTCCCGGCATTTGTCGGAGGAACGATCAGCGGCGAAGCAGTGCTAAACGACGTACACAACACGCAAAATATCTCTGGCTCGGTTAAACTCGCCACCAAAAACGCGCGGCTAAATCCGGCCGAGCTAAAACAGGTCGCAAAAGAGATAAATTTAAGCAAACCTCTAGCCTTTGAACTAAACGCAAACGCCGACGTTGCAAGCTCAAAAGCCAAATTTAACGCCTCGCTAAACTCCGAGCTTTTAAAGCTAAAGAGCCTAAGCGGCGTTTACGGGCTGGATGATAAAAACGCGGACGTCAAATTTGACGCGGGTATCGAGGACCTGGGTAAATTTGAAGAGCTAATCGGCAAAAAACTATCAGGTAAAGTGGACGTCAAAGGTGCGGCAAAACTCGCAAAGGGCGCGCTTAGCGAGCTAGATCTAAACGCAAACGCTCTAGGCGGCAAGATAGACGCAAACCTCAAAAACGAAAAACTCGCGGCAAATTTAAGCGCGCTTTCGCTTAAAGACGCATTTACGCTGGCTGCGCTGCCAAACTACGCCGATGCTGTGATCGACGGATCCGTAAATCTAAGCGGACTGGATCCGAAAAATCTCAGCGGTACGGCTAAATTTATCGTCAAAAACGGAATAGTAAATAGCACCGTCGTAGCAAAAGAACTAGATAAGCGCTTCCCAAGCGGCACGAAATTTGACGCTAACGTGGATGTCGCTATAAACGCCGGCAAGGCTAAATTTGACGCGGTAGCAAACCTCGTCTCAAACGCAAACAAGAACCTAATCGCGCTAAAAAATCTAAAAGGCGACTACGAGCTTGAAAGCGGCTCGGCGAAGGCGGACTTTGAGCTTAGCATAAAAGAGTTAAAAGAGATCGAGTTTTTGGTCGGACGACCGCTTTACGGGCCTTTGCTGATTATCGGCGACGCGACGAAAACGGGCGAAAAGCTAAGCGCAAACGTAAATTCGCGACTCTTTAACGGCGATCTTAAGGCGGTCTTAAAAGACGATATCCTAAACGCAAATTTAAAGAGCTTCACCGCCAAAGGCCTCACCGACTTTTTGGGTCTCTCGCACGTCTACGACGGCACCGGCGATATGACGATGGATTATAATCTCGCCTCGCAAAAAGGTAAATTTGACGTTGCCGTAAATGACGGCAAGCTTGCAAAGACCGATTTTACCGAGCAGGTAAGGACCTTCACGGGACGCGACATAACAAGCGAAATCTACAAAAACAGCAAAATAAAAGGTACGATAAACAAAAACCTCATCGACTTTAACGCCGATATGAACGCGACTAGAAGCCGAGTCTGGGTAACTAGCGGCAAATACGATATGGCGACCAAGGCCGTAAACGTGCCGATCAAGATGAACTACGAAAAAACCGACATCGACATCACCGTCACGGGCACCAGCGACAACCCGAAATACACGATCGGCTCGGACTACCTAAGGGGCAAGGCGGTTAAGGAGCTGGATAGATTTTTGGATAAGAAATTCGGCAAAGACGACGAAAACGGCACCACGGGCGATGCGAAAAAAGACGCCAAAAAAGATGCGATAAAAGGGCTTATAAAGGGGCTGTTTTAGGTAAATTTGAGCTAAGCGCGGTGTTAAATTTGACGCCGAATTTGAGTAAAATAAGTTCGATAAGTGCGGCAAATTTAAGCTGGAGCTTGCTTGCTCTGCGCGTCAAATTTGAGCTGCTGCTCGGCTAAATTTGACCGCTCGGCTCGGCGGTTAAATTTACGATTTGCTGGGCGGCAAATTTGGAAGCGGCCTTGCGGTCGCCAAATTTGGACTTTGTTGCTTAAATTTGCGGCTTGGACTTAGAGGTTGCAAATTTAGCTTAACGTCAAATTTGACACGCTATTTCGCCGTTAAATTTAAACTTCAGAGAGTTAAACCAGATCAAATTTGATTTTACCGAGCGAGACGACAAATTTAATTCAGACATTATTCAAACGAATTTTGTGGCGACAGGTACGCGGTATGCTTTAAAAGACACCCTAGCAAAGCCAAAATAGTAAATTTTAAATGATAGAAGTTTTAGAAGCTGGCGCTACGCAAAGCCGAAAGCCAAATCAAGCTCGTCCATAACGGCGAGTGAGCTCTGCTCGCCGCATTTACGCCACGCCAGACAATCAAAATCTAGCGAGGCGCAGATTTTATTTTGTTTTTTTAACGAGCTCTCTAAATTTAACGCAGCCTTCCGTATATCCGTAATCGCAAGAGATCCCGTAAATATCCATCGCTTTTTTCATATCCTGTTCGCTCTTTTCGTATCCTTGCGCGAGCATATAGCAGCCTTGCGAGTCTTTGTGGTCGCAGGCTAGCGAGTAGTATTTGCGGACTTTTTGCGGGTCTTTAGTGCCGCCGTATTCGCCGCTGTGATGAGCAGCCGCCCTATAGCACGCCTCGCCGACTCCGCCCTCGCAGGCTTTTTCATAAAGCGCCACCGCCTTTTCGTAGTCTACCTGAGAGATTTGCCACAGTATGGTGCCCTCGTACACCGCGGCTACGGCCGTGCAGCCGTCCATGTCGCCCATATCGCAGGCCTTTTTATATAGCGCAAAGGTCTTTTTGCCGCCGTCATCGTCGTTATATGAGAGCCCCTGCTCGCCCAAAAACGCCGCCATATAGCAGCCGGCGGCATTTTTATCGTCGTTGCAAGATTTTTCAAACAGTTGCGCGCTGTTTTCGAAGTCCGATTTTTTTAGATATATTTTCGGGGCTTGTTCAAAGTCCCCGCCAAAAGCCGCCGCCACTAAGATCGCAGCTAAAATAATCTTTCTCAACGCATCCTCCTATTTGCTAAATTTTTTAGATTTGGCGCAGCCGCGACCAAGGCCGTTTTCGCAAGCAAGACCGTAATATTTCGCCGCCTCGGCGCTATTTTTAGGCGTTCCGTCGCCTGACTCGTAGATATCGGCCGCGTTGTAGCAGCCCTCGGCCTCTCTCGCTTCGCAGGCTAGTTTATAGTATTTTAGCGCATCGGCAAATTTTGAGGCGCTATCGTGCTTCTTAGCTATCATTAGGCAAGCCTCCCCGTCTTTGCTCTCGCATACTTTTTCGTAAAATTCGGCTGATTTTTCCGTATCGTCCTGCTCTACGACAAAATTATCGTTTGACGGCGTAGAGTCGTAAAAATCGCCCGCCGCCGAGCAAGCTTTAGCGTAGCCAAGATCGCAAGCGCTTTTATAAAGCTCAAAAACTTCGCCGTTTATTCGCGCATACTCGTCATCGTCTTTTAGGTCGTATGTTTGATATGCTTTTAGCTGCGCGGCTATGTAGCAACCTACGGCGTTTTTATCCTCTCGGCACGATTTTTCGTAGAGTTTGGGCACGTTTTTATCGCCCATATCTTGCAGGTATTTTTTCGTCGCGATCTCAAAATTCGTCTGCGCGGCCGCCAATCCGGCTAAAATCAAAACGAGATAAATTTTCTTAAACATAGCGGCTCCTTATTTTTTGTTTTTGTAAAGTTTTCTAAAATCGGCGCAAGCTCCCCTAGAGCCGTAGTCGCAAGCCAGCCCGTAAAAATCCATCGCCTTCGTCTCGTCTTTTTTTACGCCATCGCCCCTTTCGTACATATCAGCTAGCGCGTGGCAGCCGCTCGCGTCCTCGTACTTGCATGCGGTTTCGTAAAATTTAGACGCTTTGGCTAAATTTTGCTCGGTGCCCCTGCCCTCGTCGTAGTATCCGGCCACTCTCGCGCATGCGGCGCCTACTTTGCCCTCGCAAGCTTTTTCGTGAAATTTCATCGCCTTTTTATAGTCCGTTTCCTGTCCGGCCTGTCCGCTTTCGTAGA
>NZ_CALKTQ010000074.1 GCF_937997465.1 uncultured Campylobacter sp.
CACGCGTGAATACGCGGCGAGCTTCGGTAAAATTTCAAACTAAAGAATCTAAAAAGGATAGAAAATGAAAAAATATATCGTCATCACCGGCGCAAGTTCTGGTATCGGAGCGGCAGCGGCAAAGGCGTTTGCGAGGCGCGGAGAAAATTTGATCCTAATCGCGCGCAGAGCGGAGCTGCTGCAAAAGATAAAGGACGAGATCGCTAAAATTTCGCCCGTATCGGATGTAGTCGTTAAAATTTGTGACCTTGCGAATAGCGAGAACGTCCTAGCGCTTTGGGACGAGCTAAAAAGCTACGAGCTAAAGGCGCTCATAAATAACGCCGGTTTTGGGGATTACGGCGCGGTCGGCGAGCGCGATCTATCCAAAATCTCGCAGATGCTACAGCTCAACATCATTTCGCTCACGCTGCTAAGCTACCTCTTTGTGCGCGATTACAAGCATAAGCCCACCCAGCTCATCAATATCTCCTCCGCTGGCGGCTACAGCATGGTGCCAAACGCCGTCACCTACTGCGCGAGCAAGTTTTTCGTAAGTGCCTTTACCGAGGGCTTGCACCGAGAGCTGGCGCAGGATAAAGAGGCCAAAATGCAGGCTAAAGTTCTAGCGCCCGCCGCTACTAGGGCGGAGTTTGGTCCCGTGGCGACGGATGACGCAGGCTACGACTACGACATGGCTTTTAAGCGCTATCATTCAAGCGAGGAGATGGCGGAATTTCTGCTCGCGCTTTATGATAGCGACGCATGCGTGGGCGCGGTGGATCGAAACAGCTTCGAGTTTAGCCTGCAAGCTGCGCGATTTGACTACGCAGGCAAACGCCGATAAAATTTATGCGTCACGCGACGAGGCGTAAAATTTAGAATAACGCAGCGCCTGAGCTAAATTTGAGCTCAAAGCGCGTTAAAATTTAAAGAAATTTAAGGAGCGAAAATGGGTAAAACGGCTTTGGTCGTGGGAGCTACGGGAGCTGTCGGAGGCGAGATCGTTCGCGGGCTTTGCGAAAATGAAAACTACGATAAAATCATCGTTTGGGCGCGTAGGGAGTTAAAATTTAGCCACGAAAAGCTAGAGACGCAGATCGTAAATTTTAGCGACGTAAAAAACATGCCGCCGCGCGAGGTAGACGAGATATTTTGCGCGCTGGGCACGACGATGAAGCAAGCCGGCAGCCGCGGGCAGTTTTATAAAGTGGACGTGAGCTACCCAGTAAATATCGCAAAATGGGGTATCGCATCAGGCGCTCGCCGCTTTGCGCTCATCTCCGCCTACGGTGCGGACGAGCGGTCGAGATTTTTTTATCTGCGCGCAAAGGGCAAAGCGGAGAAAAAGATCGCCGCGCTAAAATACGAGAGCGTGCAAATCGCGCGGCTACCTGCGATAAAAAGCGAACGCGAGCAGGTGCGTATGGGCGAGCTCTTTACGATTTGGCTGTTTGGGTTTTTGCCGAAATTCATCTTAACGAACTACCGCCCGATGAGCGCGAAAGATATCGCGGCTTCCGTCATCGCCGCCGCGCAGACGGAGGCTAAGGGCGTGCAAATTTATCATCCCAGAGAGTTTATTTAGAGGCAAAAAGCGTAAAGGCGATTTTGGCTTTAAGCTTTTAAAAAC
>NZ_CALKTQ010000075.1 GCF_937997465.1 uncultured Campylobacter sp.
GACCGAAGCCGACTGAGTCGGTAACGAAGTATGGCGGAAAAAGACAAGCCGTCAAATTTAAAGCTTGCGGATTTTGGCGATCTCATCTCTCAACGCCGCCGCCTTCTCAAACTCTAGCTGCGTCGCCGCCTCCAACATCTGTTTTCTCAGCTCTTTTATTATGCTCGCTCGCTCGGCAGCAGGCATTTTTTCCAGATTTGCGCCTTTTCTTAAGATCTCCGTGCCATCCTCGACGTGCAGACTCTCCTCGATATTTCGGCTGGCAGAGCGCGGTGTGATGCCGTGAGCGCGGTTGTACTCCTCTTGCATCTTACGTCGCGCCAGCGTCGTATCTATCGCTTCTTGCATGGATTTGGTGATCTTTTTGGCAAACATCAGCACTCGGCCGTTTACGTTTCTAGCCGCACGCCCCATCGTTTGGATTAGGCTTGTCGTCGAGCGTAAAAAGCCCTCCTTGTCGGCGTCCATGATGGCTATGAGGCTAACCTCGGGCAGGTCAAGCCCCTCTCTTAGCAAATTTATGCCGATAAGCATATCAAACTCGCCCCCGCGCAGCCCGCGGATGATCTCGTTTCGCTCGACGGCGTCGATGTCTGAGTGCATGTATTTGACCTTGATACCAAGCTCGGTGTAGTAGCGGCTGAGCTCCTCGGCCATCTTTTTAGTGAGCACGGTGACTAGCACGCGCTCGTTTCTCTCGATGGTTTTTTTCGCCTCGTCAAATAAAATCTCCACCTGATTTTCGCTGTCTTTTATCTCTATCTGCGGATCGAGCAGTCCCGTCGGGCGTAAAATTTGCTCGTAGACATGGCCGCGGCTTAAATTTATCTCGTATTCGTTCGGGGTCGCCGAGACGAAAAGAAATTTGGCGCGTTTGTTTATAAACTCGTCAAATTTAAGCGGACGGTTATCAAGCGCGGACGGGAGGCGAAATCCGTACTCCACCAGCACCTCTTTGCGGCTGCGGTCTCCCGCGTACATACCGCGAAACTGCGGCAGGCTCACGTGGCTTTCGTCCACGATGACTAGGTAGTCCTTGCCGCCCAGCTCGAAATAATCAAACATCGAGTATGGCGTCTCTCCGGGCTTTTGTCCAGTTAGGTGGCGCGCGTAGTTTTCGATGCCTT
>NZ_CALKTQ010000076.1 GCF_937997465.1 uncultured Campylobacter sp.
CTCGCCGCGTTTGCGCTTTGCGCGGTAATTTTAGCGATAAATTTTAAAAGCCTAAGCGCACCAGAGCAGATCAAAGACTATGCAAGCTCGCCCGCGGAACTACTGGAGCAGTCTAAAAAGATCAGCGAGATAACGGGCGCCGCGCCGCAAAACTCCGTCATCGTGCTAAAGGGCGGCAGTGACCCGGTCGGAGACGAAAAGCGGCTGATGCGCGAGCTAAAGCAGGCAAATCTCGTAAAAGACTACGCCTCGATTTCTAAATTTATCCTAAGCCGAGCCGAACAGGAAAGTGTAAAAAATATCTTTAAAGAGGCCGCAAAAGACGAGGAGATTTTTAAAATTTACGCTCAGTTTGGCTTGCCTAGCGAGCTAGTAAAGTCAGAACTTGAAAAGATCGCAAACGCCAAAACTATCGGTGCTAGCGAGATTTTAGAATTTGACGCGGCAAAAAATTTGGCGCGGTTTTTACCTGGCCCAAACAGTAGTGCGGTGTATGCCGATGGGCTTGCAAGCGGCGAGAAAACGGATGAAATTTTAAAGGCAAACGGCGCTTTTAGCGTGAGTTTCGTCGGTGCGCTAAATCAAAATTTGACCGAAGCCAAGGTCTGGGCCGCGATACTCAAGGGCGGCGCGTTTTTGGTTGCATTTGCGCTTTTGTGGGCGTTTTTCGGGGCGGCGCGCTCGCTTTTGGTTATGAGCGTCATCGCGCTTGGCGTGCTAGCCGTGCTTTGCGGTTTTGTGGCGCTTGGCGTCCACGTAAATATTTTTGCGATTTTCGGGCTTATCTTAGCAAGCGCGGTCGGGATAGATTATCTCATTTTTGCGCTAAACGAGGACTTGTCGCAGCAGGAGCGCGTATTTGGGATATTTGCCGCGTTTATCACGAGCTTTATCTCATTTTTTGCGCTTAGTTTTAGTCAGACGCCCGCAGTTAGCGTTTTTGGGCTAGCCGTTAGCCTTTGCGTCGCATTTTACGGGCTTGCCGCCTGCACGCTCGCTATGAAAAATTTGGATTAAATTTAGCAAAAAGAGGTATAATCGGCGACTCTAGGGCGCTAAATTTGACCCACACGGGCGCGCTAAATTTAATAAAACGGAAAGAAAATGCTAAAAATAAACGGCAAAGATGGGGGTGAATTTATCGGCAAAACCGTAGCGCAGCTGCTCGCCGCAAAGGGGCTAAAGCCTGAGCGTATCGCGGTTGAGCTAAACGGCGAAATCTTGCCCAAAGATAAATTTGATACGACGCTAAGAGACGGCGACTCGGCCGAGATAGTGCATTTTGTAGGCGGAGGTTGAGATGAAATTTGACGAAAATAACGATATTTTAGAGCTTGGCGGGCATAAATTTAGCTCGCGTTTTATCCTGGGATCGGGTAAATTTTCGCTACCTCTTTTAGAGGCTGCGGTGCACGAGGCGGGCGCGCAGATCGTGACGCTGGCGCTTCGGCGCGTGAACGAGGGTGGGATCGAAAATATCTTGGATTTTATCCCAAAGGGCGTGACGCTGCTACCAAACACCTCGGGCGCTAGGAACGCCGATGAGTGCGTACGTATCGCAAAGCTCGCGCGCGAGGCCGGCTGCGGCGATCTCGTGAAGGTCGAGGTCATCAGAGATAGCAAATACCTGCTACCCGATAACTACGAGACGATAAAAGCGACCGAAAAGCTCGCAAACATGGGCTTTGTCGTGATGCCCTATATGTACCCTGACCTAAACGTAGCGCGCGATCTGGCTTCGGCGGGTGCTGCGTGCGTGATGCCGCTGGGCGCACCGATTGGGACGAATAAAGGCCTTTGTACGCGCGAATTTATTAAAATCTTGCTCGCCGAAATAGACCTGCCCGTGATCGTGGATGCAGGTATCGGCAGCCCTGCGCAGGCGTGCGAGGCGATGCAGATGGGCTGCGCGGCCGTGATGGCAAACACCGCTATCGCGACTGCCGGCGACGTAAAAACGATGGCGCGAGCCTTTGCGCTGGCGATACAGGCGGGCAGGCTGGCGTATCTATCCGGGCTTTGCAATGTGAGCGAGAGTGCTAGGGCGTCGAGTCCGCTGACGGGATTTTTGGAGTAAATTTGGCTTTAAATTTGACGGCATGAAAAACGGTGTCAAATTTGAGGCGGGCGAGGATGAAAATTGCCTCGTTAAATACTGCGAATTTTAAATTTGACGATTTCGTGCGGTTTTAAATTTAGCGCCGAAAAGGCGCGGGTTTGTGCGCGTAAAATTTACGGCTCCTAGCCTTTAAAAACGATCAAATTTACCGCCCAAAATTTAGACGAAAAACGGAGAAATATTTGAAAAATATAGACGTGATGGAGTATGCCGACGGTGCGCAGCGCATAGACGAAACGCTGATGCGGCGGGTATTAGCCGCGCGCGAGGGCTACGACTACGCGAAATTTGACGCCGGCGACGTTAGGCGCGCTCTTGGCGAAGAAAATCTAAGCGTAGATGGCCTAAAAGCGCTTCTAAGTCCGGCTGCTAGCACATTTTTGGACGAGATGGCGGAGGTGGCGCGAGATAGGACGCGCAGGCAGTTTGGCAACTCGGTGCAGTTTTTTACGCCGCTTTATATCTCAAATTTTTGTGATAGCGACTGCGTTTACTGCGGCTTTAGCTCGCGAAATAAGATCTCGCGCGTGCGGCTAAAGGCGGACGAGGCGGCGACGGAGCTAGCAAATATCGCAAAAAGCGGACTAAAAGACGTGCTCATCCTAACCGGCGAAAGCGCGAAAAAAAGCGACCTGGGCTATATCGGCGAGGTTTGCAAGGAGGCGTCTAGACTTTTTAGCAACGTAGGCGTCGAGATATATCCGCTAAATGCCGACGAATACGCGTTTTTGCACGGTTGCGGCGCGGACTACGTCGTGGTTTTTCAAGAGACTTACGACCCGGTGGCGTATGCGAGATTTCATCTAGGCGGCGTCAAGCGCTCGTTTGCCTACCGCTTCCACGCTCAGGAGCGCGCTCTCATGGGCGGTATGCGCAGCGTCGGATTTGCTGCGCTTTTGGGGCTTGACGACTTTAGAAAAGACGCGCTAGCCACCGCGCTGCACGCTCATCTCATACAGCAAAAGTACCCGCACGCCGAGATCGCGCTATCTTGCCCGCGCCTGCGACCCGCGATAAACAAGGCTCACGTCGGCCCGCGAGACGTCGACGAGAGGGCACTGTTTCAGGTTATCTGCGCGTACCGCCTCTTTTTGCCGTACGCAAATATCACGATCTCTACGCGCGAGTCGGCGCGCTTTCGTGACGGGGTCATCGCAGTCGCCGCGAACAAAATCTCAGCCGGCGTTAGCACTGGCGTGGGGACGCACTCGGATAAGGCCAAAAAGGGCGACGAGCAGTTTGAGATCAGCGACGCGCGCTCGGTCGAGGAGATACTAG
This sequence comes from uncultured Campylobacter sp., assembly GCF_937997465.1. Classification (GTDB taxonomy): domain Bacteria; phylum Campylobacterota; class Campylobacteria; order Campylobacterales; family Campylobacteraceae; genus Campylobacter_A. The sequence continues at coordinate 3,398 of NZ_CALKTQ010000076.1, forward strand.
GCGCCGTGCGAGGGCTAAAATTGCAGCCCGTGATGAGCGAGCATATTTACGTTTAGTACTTTGCGCTTTTGCGGGCGTAAAATTTGGCTTTTGGGGTAAATGGCGATGGAATTTGACAAATTTGAGCTCGTTTGGGTGACGAACCGCCGCTTGAGTGAGGATTTTTTCGCGGACGTTAGGCGAGGAGCGCAAAGCGGCAAGGCGGATAAAATTTTGCTGAGGGAAAGCGATCTGTCCGAGGATGAATACGAAAATTTAGCCCGCAAAACGCTTGAGATCATCGCTGAGTGCGGCTCTAATACGCAGCTTATTTTACATACTCACGCAAACGCCGCAAGCAGGCTTGGTGCGAGTGAGCTACATCTGCCTTTTGCTAAATTTATGGCGTCAGGCGGCGAGTCTGCTATAAATTTGAGAGATTTGGTTAAATTTGACGGTGTTCGCCCAGATAAAGAGGGAGGCGGCGGCATTTGCGCGTCAAGTTTGACGCAAAATCTCAAAATCGGCGTTTCGGTACACTCTTTAGACCAGGCTCTAGCGGCGCAGGAGCTAGGCGCTGATTACGTCGTGGCGGGGCATATTTTTGATACGCCTTCTCACGCGCTAGAGCGAGGCAGGGGGCTTTGGTTTTTACGGGAAATTTGCGAGAATCTAAGCATAAAAACCTACGCTATCGGCGGGATAAATTTTAAAAATCTAAGCGAGATCAAGCAGGCGGGCGCGGCAGGAGCCTATATGATGCGGGGATTTTTGAGTTAATTTTTTAATTTTGATTAATACTACTTTAATAACAAATTTTATACTATAGTCATTATCTAAAATAACTGATAATAGGAATAAAAATGAATACTTTAAAAATTGTTATTTTTCTTATCTTTGCTCTATTTTTGGTTGGGTGTAGCGGCAAATATGAAGTCACCCCACAAAGGCTAGATAATATCAAGGCTACGGCTAAAATCGTCAATCTAAGTACAAATAAGACGATGGATTTTGACGACTTTATTGTCGAGGTGTTAGATGCTGATATTTTACTGGTGGGCGAGCTGCACGATGACTTTGACCACCATTTGGCAGAAATTTTACTCATCAAAGCGCTTTCAAAAAATAAAAACATAGACGTCGCTTTTGAGATGCTTGGAGGTGATAAGCAAAAATATGCAGATGGCTTGGATAAAAAAACTCGTCCGGGCGAATTGATAAAAGCTATAAAATGGAATGATAAAATGTGGGAGTTAAGGCATTACAAAGGAGTGCTAGAAGCAGCATTTTATAGCGCTAACATCAAGTGCGCAAATTTAAGCGAAGACGAAATAAAGCTGATATTTACCGGCGCCCAGCCTATATCTGGTAAATTTTCCACATCCAAAAGCGTTCAAGAAGCTATCGTGAAAATCATCCGCGGAGCGCACGGAGGCGTAAATAAGCAAGATATACAAAAGCTTGTCCAGGCTCAGCAGTACAAAGATCGTAGGATGGCCGACGTCGTAAATAAATCTGCAAATTTTGCTTTGCTTATAGCTGGGAGGTATCACGTCCAAAAGGACATAGGGGTGCCGCTTCATCTTATGGATTTTAAAACGAAAAAGAAATTTAAAACTTTGTTTTTAGGCTTTGATGGCGATGATACGAGTGCTAAAGAGGCTGATTATCTATGGAAATTTAAATAAAGGTACGAGATGGCTAAAATTTTAGTGATTATTTTTTCTTTTTGTTTGTTGTTTGGTGAAAATAACGTAAGCGAATTTGAAAAATCGAGCGATAGCCAAGTAGCGTTTGATGTAAATTTATCTCAAGCTGGCTTGAAATTTGGCGAAGAGCAAAATTTGACCGGCATCGCCTCAAATTCTCAGGCACCAAGCATAGATTTGTCATTTATTTCGCTTTTTAAGAACGCACATATAGTCGTAAAGATTGTTATATGCGTTTTGATTTTATTTTCCGTCATTACGTGGACGATTTTTATCGTCAAATTTATCCAGTTTAAGCTGGCATTTTGTAGACTCAAATCTGACGAAAACACTGTAAAAGACGCGTCTGATTGGCGGGTTTTAAAGTTAAAGAAAAAGAGCTTTGCAACGGATTTTATAAGAGAACTTGAGGATGAGAGCAAAAAAAGCATCAAATTTGACGCAAATATGAAATTGCGAGTAAAACAAAGGCTTGATCTTAAAAAATCGTCGCTCGCGAACGTGATGAGAGGATGGGTTGGAGTGCTCGCCAGCATCGGCTCGTGCGCACCTTTTGTCGGGCTTTTTGGGACGGTTTGGGGCATAATGAACAGCTTTGTGGGTATAGCAAACAGCGACAACGCCAGCCTAAGCGTGGTGGCTCCCGGTATCGCAGAGGCGCTTTTTGCCACAGCTCTTGGGCTCGTAGCCGCGATACCAGCGGTTTTGGTTTATAACTATCTGGTGCGGTGTAGCGTTAAATTTAATGCTAGTTTAGGGCTGCTTAGTTCTCAAATTTATTTGATGTTTGATAGACTGGCTGCGGAAAATGAATAGCGAAGAAGAGCTAAGCGAGATAAACGTAACGCCTTTTATCGACGTTATGCTTGTACTTTTGATTAT
>NZ_CALKTQ010000077.1 GCF_937997465.1 uncultured Campylobacter sp.
GAATGCCCGCCGTATCCGAGCGTACAATCGACAATCACGCCGCTTTTTATATCCTCAAAAGCTTGCAAAACTTCATTAAGTAGCACGGGAACGTGTGGGGAGTTCAAATTTAGCCTTTATTTTTTGTGTATAATAACAAAAAAAGTTTATAAAAGGTTAAAATGGACTTAAAATACTGCGCAAGCGAGATCAGCAAAATCGCTCTTTCGATGTTTAGAAAAAACTTTTTCGGCGTCTTTCACGGCTCTATTTCAGCTAGAATTCAGCACGACTCTTTTTTGATAAATAAAAGAACGACGATTTTCGACAATCTTAAAGAAGAAGATCTCATAATGCTAAACTCAAAAAGGGATTATCGCTGGAACGATGCGAGCATAGACGCGGACATCCACCTAAATATATACAAAAATATAAACGAAGCCAAATATATCTGTTATGCCATGCCACCTTATCTAACAGCTTATACTTTGGGGCATTCTTTTATCCGTCCGAGGGATTATTTTGGTTATATCAAACACCACGAGATCCCGATCTATGATCCAAAACAGTTTGACGATTGGTATGAGCGCGCGGATACGGAAATTTATCGCTATATGTTAGAGAATAAAACTAACATAATGGTCATCAAAGGATACGGAGTATACGTGCATAGCAGGACCTCGTATCAGCTGGCAAAAGACGTCGCAATCCTTGAAAATACGTGCAAATTGCTAAGCGTAGCTCGCCTTTACGAATCTGAACAAAACTAACGTCTTTAAAAATGTTAATTTTTTTGAAATTTTATCGATAAAAAGCGCGTTTTTAAGGTGATATTTACGATATTTCAGTAAAATAATGCATAAAATTTTTATAAATTTGAAGGAATTAGATGATAACTTGGATGCAAAAGCATAGAAAATACCTCGTCGTAACGATCTGGGTAAGCACGATAGCATTCGTCGGAGCAGGCTTCGTCGGATGGGGAGCTTATGATCTAAACGCAAGCAGAGCTACCTCGGTGGCTAAGGTCGGTCACAGAAATATAAGCATCCAAGAATTTCAAAACAGATACGGTCAGCTTCATGCGTACTATAGCCAGCTTTTTGACGGACAGCTAAGCGATGAAAAGGCAAGCGAGCTAGGCATTGAAAATTTAGCTTTAGAGGCGTTAGTAAACGATGCTATGCTTTTAAATTTCGCAGATGACTTGGGGCTTGGCGTAAATGACGAAGATATAGTCAAATACATTATTGCAGACCAAAATTTCCACTCAAACGGCAAATTTGATAAAGAGCTTTACAAAAATACTTTAAAAAGAGCTAGAACTACCGAAAGCGAATACGAAGAAAGCCTAAAAAACGTAATACTTTTAGATAAGCTAAGACATGCTCTAAATTTACCCGCAAATGCTCAAGATATAGATATGCTAACGGCTAGCTTTTTGATGCAGGATAAAATCTCCATTAAGGTCGTAGAGGCTAACGCAGACGAAATAAAAATAGATGAAGATGCGCTAAAAAAACTCTGGGAAGAGCATAAGAACGAATATAAAACCATGACCGAATTTAAGCTTGATACCAAATTTACCCCAGCTATATCAAGCGATGCAAATACTAACGAGCTAACAGAATTTTACAACGAAAACAAAAACGAATATAAAGGCAGCGACGATAAAATCAAAGACTTTGAGGCAGTAAAAGACGAAGTCTTAAAAGACTACAATCTCAAACAAACTAAAAAAGTCGCCCTTGAAGAGTATCTAAAAATCAAGAAAGACGAGAAGCAAGCAGATGTCTCGGTATCTACATTTGAAGATAATGCGAGCTTGCCGATGGATGAGCTAAAACTAGCAAAAAAGGGCGATACCCTAAAGCCGTTTGAATACGAAGACGGCTATATGATAGTGAAGGTAAAAGAGATCGTAGCGCCTAGAGTAATGAGTTTTGACGAGGCGAAAGAGCAAATTTTAGAACTTTACAAAGAGCAAAAAACGAAAGAAATCGTAGAAGCAAAAGCAAAAGAGTTGCTTGAAAAAGGATTTCAAGGTACCGATATAGGATTTGTTAGTAGAGATACCGTGAAGGCCGAAGGTGGGTTAAGCGAGGGTGAGTTTAATATCTTCGTCAATCGCCTTTTTGAAAAAGGCGGCAAAAAAGGCTATGTTGTACTCGGCGATAAAGCCGTAGTTTACGAGATAACGGAACAAAAACTAACAAATAGCGAAAAAGAGAAAGAGTATAAAGAGATAATAACGCAAAATGTAGGCTTCTTGAAAAATAACGAGCTCATTAGGGATTTAACAGCCATGTTGTCCAAGCGTTACCAAGTAACAAATTATTATACAAAAAAATAAGAAGGCATCTGTTTTGAGTACTAAAATTTTAGGTATTGACGTAGGCTCTGTTCAAATTTGCGCTGTGATAGGCCAGCACGATGAAACAGGACTTAAAATAATCGGAATAGGAACTGCAAAAACTCAGGGTATAAAAAAGGGCGTAATAACAAATATCGAGCTCGCATCAAAATCAATAAAAAGCGCTTTAATAGACGCTCAAAGAGTTGCGGGCACAAGATACGAAAAAGTAGTGGTTTCAATCTCGGGAGCCTATACAAAAAGCGTTGACAGTAACGGTGTGGTAAATGTTCCCACGTATGAAATAGGCATAAAAGAGATACAACGCTCGATGTCCGAGTCTGAGCGAAGGGCACAAATCCACAGCGACTACGAAAAACTACACATACTTCCTTATAATTTCAAAGTAGACGACCAGGAGCATATAGAGGATCCTTTGGGTATGAACGGTAGCAGGCTCGAGGTGCAAACGCATATCATAATGGCGCAAAAATCATCTCTTAGTAACCTAAGAAAAGCGTTAAATTTAGCAGGAGTCGAGCCTGATAATATCGTACTTTCCAGCTACGCTTCGGCTATCGCGACGCTAAATCAAGATGAAAAAGATTTGGGTGTAGCATTTATAGATATGGGCGGTGCAACTTGCAATATGATAATTCACTCTGGAAATTCGATAAGATATAACGAATTTTTAGGCATAGGTTCGTCAAATATAACCAATGATCTATCAGCAGCGCTTCATACGCCTATTTTAAAAGCTGAAGATATAAAATTAAATTACGGAATTTTGCTAAATAATGCCAACGAACTAGTTGAGATCCCGCCTATTAACGAAGATGGCAAGGTGCAGGAAGTATCTCTTGACGTTATTTCAAACGTCATATATGCAAGAGCCGAAGAGACACTAATGATACTTGCAAAAATGCTCGAAGATAGCGGATACAAAAACTCAATAGCCGCAGGCGTAGTTCTTACCGGCGGCATGACTAAGCTTGAAGGCATCAGAGAGCTTGCTATAGCAGTATTTGACAATATGCCGGTGCGAATAGCAAGACCGAAGGAAATGGAAGGGCTATATGAAATTTTAAGAGATCCGGCAAATTCTTGTGCGATCGGACTTTGTATGTACGGTGCAGGCTACTTTACACCTTATGAAATCGACTCTGAAAAGAAAATGCGATATAAAGACGAGATTGTAGTAAAAAATAAGATTTTAAAAGATATAGTCTACGACAATGGAGTAAAAATCGAAGATAAAAAAAATATCGAAGAAGTCGATAATAAAATCTTTAGAGGAAGCACTCTAGACGATAACTATATAGATGATTTAAGAATCGATGATGACAGAACTTTACAAGACGAACTAAATGAAGATTTAAACAAAAAAGAAAAAAAACCAAATATTTTTTCTGTGATTTGGAATAAAATAACACAACTATTTTAAAAGGAGATTGGATCAACTATGGGTAACTTTATGGTAGAAGAGAAAAAGCCTTCATACGGCGCAAAGATAAAAGTAGTAGGCGTAGGCGGTGGTGGTGGAAATATGATAAATCATATTATTAGAGAAAAAGGCGATGAAATGGATATCGATCTAATAGTCGCCAATACCGATGTAAAAGCACTTGATAGCTCTTTGGCCTTTACAAAACTTCAACTCGGCGAAAAGATTACAAAAGGTCTTGGTGCTGGTATGAATCCTGACGTAGGAACCAAAGCCGCTCAAGAAAGTTACGAAGAGATCAAATCTACACTTGAGTACTCAGATATCGTATTTATAGCATCAGGCCTTGGAGGCGGTACCGGTACAGGCGCAGCTCCGGTGGTAGCACAGGCAGCTAAAGAGATCGGCGCTCTAACAATCTCAGTAGTTACTATGCCGTTTGATTTTGAGGGTAAAAAGCGCTACAATCTAGCCCTAAAAGGTCTTAACGAGCTAAAAAAAGAGTCCGACTCTATAGTTGTGATACCAAACCAAAGACTAAAATCCCTTATAGACAAAAAAGCTGGTATAAAAGAAAGTTTTAAAATAGTTGATAACGTTTTAGCTCGAGCCGTCAGCGGTATGTGTACCATAGTTCTTGATTCGGGAAATAGCGACATAAACTCTGACTTTGCAGACGTTAAAAAAGTCATGGAACACCGCGGTATGGCGCTACTTGGCATAGGCGAATCAGAAGGTGAAGGCGCAGCCCAGGAAGCAATCAAAAACGCAATACAATCTCCACTACTAAGCGACATTACCATAAACGGCGCAGTGGGCGTTCTGGTACACTTCAAATATCACCCAGACTCTCCTTTTAGCGATATAGAAGAGGCTATGTGCCTAGTACAAAATGCTGTCGATGATGATGCAGATATTATATTCGGTACGACAAGCGACGAAAGTTTTGAAAATAACAAAATTCAAGTTACTATAATAGCCACCGGCTTTAGAGACAAAGAGGAAGAAAGACCTACGCCCGTAGCCTCTACGCCCGACGCTGCATTTAAAAAGTCAAGAAATCCGATTTTAGATGAAAGAATCAGCAGACTAAAGGTTAGCGGCGGATACAATAGCGAAGAAGCAACTAATATGCTAGAAACGCCATCGTATATCAGAAACCAAATGGATTAATGAATAAGGATTGGTCTTCCAATCCTTTAAAATTTAAAGCACAATAATTAGGTGGTAAGTTAAATTTTATATTATTCTAAATTTGGCTAAAAATTAAGTTGCAAGTAATAAATTGATTTTTTAACAAATTATACTATATTTCGTTAGTCACAATATATTCAGGATATTCTTATTTTACAATAAAATTATTCCACTAAAAATAATTTCAAAAACATAGTTTTTAGATTTTACACTGCCCCAAAAACACTATAATATAACGCCAAAAGCAAACCCAAACGAGCGAGTGTAGCGTATCGCGGATGACAAACGAGCTGGGTAGCCTCGCTTCTGTATCGTCGCAAGC
>NZ_CALKTQ010000078.1 GCF_937997465.1 uncultured Campylobacter sp.
GGGCAAATTTTATGAAAAGAAAGTGGCAGGCTTTGCTAAATTTACAAAATTTGATAAAGCCAGCCGTAACCATAAAAACATCAAAAAATTAAGCCCGAATGAATCTGGGCAACTAAAGGAGCGCATAATTTACGGACCGACCGCCGAGCCATATAAGCCCGAGCGAGTCGCCGTAAATTTGCAAATTTAAATCAGCCTCCGTACATCAGCCTCGGTAGCCAAAGCGAGATTTCCGGGATGTATGTCACCAGGACGAGTCCGACAAATAGCGTCAAAGTCCATGGCAAGCACGCTACGATGACGTCTTTTAGATTCATGCCTGTTAGGCCGCTAGCGACGAATAAATTTAACCCGACCGGTGGCGTGATCATGCCGATTTCCATGTTTACGATGAGCAGGATGCCGAAGTGCACCGGATCCACGCCTAGCGCGGTCGCGATCGGTAGCAACAGCGGCACCATGATCATCACGACCGATGATGGCTCCATAAACTGTCCCATGATGAAAAGCAGGATGTTTACGATGATTAAAAAGCCTATTTTGCCGATATTTGCGGCTAGGATGCTATCTGCTATCGTTTGCGGGATGTTTTCGCTAGTTAGCAAGTAGGCAAACACGACCGCGTTTGCGATGATGAAAAATATCATCGCCGTCGTGATGGCAGACTCTAGGCAGATGTCCCACAAGTCTTTAAATTTGATATCTTTATAGACAAATAGCGAAATAATCAGCGCATATATCGCGCTCGCCGCCGCAGCCTCGGTCGGGGTGAAGATACCGCCGTAGATACCGCCGATAACGACTACTACGATTAGCAGCGCCCAAAATGCTCTGAAAAATTTTTTTACTCGCTCGCTCCAAGGCTCGGGCGTAGTAGCTTTAAATCCAAGCCTCTTTGCTCCGATATAAGTCTGCGCTATCATCATACCACCCAGCATCAGTCCAGGCACCACGCCCGCCATAAATAGCTGAGCGATACTGACCTCGGCCGTCACGCCGTAAACGATCATAACGACTGAAGGCGGGATGAGGATGCCTAGTGAGCCCGCGGTCGTGATGCCGCCCACGGCGTATTCTTTTGGGTAGCCAGCTTCTTTAATCGCGACAAACATAATGGAGCCTATCGCTACGACAGTAGCGGGCGAACTGCCCGAAACCGCGGCAAATATAACGCACGCAAATATCGCGCTCATCGGCAGGCCGCCAGGTAGGTGTCCGACCATGGATTTAGCAAAATCTATAATGCGTCTAGCAGAGCCGCCCTTGCTCAGTAAATTTCCGGCTAGGATAAACATCGGGATCGCCATGAGGGCAAATTTATTGATACCGTCAAAGATGAGCTGAGGTATCGTCGCGACGTCAAGATCCGTGAAAAAAAGCATCGTGATAACCGTACTAGCTCCAAGCGAAACGGCGACGGGAACGCCTATAAGCATGAGGCCAAACAGCGAAATAAACAAAAATGCGATGGTCATAGGCTCTCCTTAGCTTTTCTTGACCGAGTCGCGTATCATCTCGGCTTCGTTGTTTACGATGACCTTATCGGCCGGCGTCATAGCGATCTGGAAAATTTTCTCTCCGGCGCGATAGCTGGCTCCTAAAAAAGCGATCGGTAATACCAACATCGGTATCCATTGCGGTATGCCTAGATCCACGCTCATGAAATCAAGCTCGTACATCACCTGCAGATACTGCACGCTATAAACCACGATGAACATCAAAAACACCGTCGTTAGTACGTTTGCAAAGATGAGATAGGCCTTTGCGACGATGGGCGGAAATCTCTCGATTAAAATCGTAACCGATATATGTATGCCTTTTCTAAAGCCGTAAGCGGCGGCAAAAAACGCCGACCAGATAAAAAGGTAGTTAGTTAGCTCGCCGGCCCACGACCAGCCCGTGTTAAAGCAGTATCTCATCACTACGTTAACAAAGGCTAGTAGCGTGCCTGCAGCGATGCCTAGCACCGCCACGGTTTTGTTTACCGAGGCGATGCCGACATCTAAAATCTCAAAAAATTTACCCATAAAATCCTACTTCGTATTTATCGTTTTTTCTATCAAATCTTGACCGATCACGTTGTAGAAGTTCGGATAAATCGGCTTCATAGCCTCTGCCCATTTGCCCTTTTGATCGGCATTTAGCTCGATGATCTCAAGTTTTTTGCTCTCGCTTGCGAATTTTTTAAGCTCGCTTAAAATATGCTCTTCTTCTTTAGCCGTCTCTTCGCGCTCGTAAGTCGTAGCCTCTTTTAGAGCTTGCGTTACGTGAGCCTTCATATCATCAGGCAAGCCTTTCCAAAATTTCTCGCTCATAACGACTAAATATCCCAAATATCCGTGGCCTGATAGCGTTAAAGAGCTTTGCGCCTCGTAAAATTTGGAGTTGTAGAAGTTTGACAGCGGGTTTTCCGTCGCATCGACTACGCCTTGTTGAAGGGCTGGATAAACCTCTGAAAACGGCAATACTTGCGGGTTGCCGCCGACTACTTTGATCTGCTCTTCAAGCACTTTTGAGCTTTGGATGCGGAATTTTTGTCCTTTAGCGTCCGCAGGCTCTACGATAGGCTTTTTGCTAGAGCTAAAGTGCTTAAATCCCGCGTCCCAAAAATCAAGCGCGATGAAGCCTTTTTTAGCGATCATATCTTTTAGAGCTTGTCCGACTTCGCCGTCTTGAACAGCGTAAAGATGGGCGTTATCTCTAAAGATAAACGGCAGGTCAAATAGCTGAAACTGCGGTACTATCGGCGTAAATTTAGAAAAACTAGGCGCGGCCATCTGTACGTTACCCAGCTTTAGAGCTCCAAAAACCCTATCGTCGTCCATCAGAGATGCGGCAGGATATACCTCGACTTTGATCGCTCCGCCGCTAAGCTCGCCGACACGTTTGGCAAAAAAGTCCGCAGCCTTGCCTTTTGGCGTAGAGGCGGCCACGACGTGGGCGAATTTGATCGTGTATGTTTTGCCTGCGGCAAACGCGCTGCCAGCAAGCGCGCAAGAAAGAAGCAGTGCGGAAAGTAACTTAATTTTCATCTGTGATCCTTTTTAAAAGATTAGCTAAATCAGCTAGGAGCAATTATAATTCATAAAAAAGCGGCTGCGTGAAAATGTTTCGACTTTTTGCAATAAATTTCAAATTTATGTGTAAATATGTAACAATATCTCAAATTTAACAGTTAAATTTAAGAGCAAGCCAAAGTAAAGTATAACACTAAAAAGATTAAATGTTACGAAAATACACATTATTTTATCAAATTTGACCTTTTCGCGCGGCGAGACGAGTTAAATTTGATAAAACGGAATCATCGGCGGGTTTGTTTGCGCGTTAATAAATTAATTACTTTTTTATTGCTATAATACGGATAAATTTTATTACAAAGGAAAAATTATGTTTGAACTTAGAAAACTGCCTTTCGATCCGAAAGCAAACGCCGTCGTTAGCGAGGAAACCTGTAACTATCACCATGGCAAACACCACCAAACCTACGTCAATAACCTAAATAATTTGATAAAAGGTACGGAGTTTGAGGGCGCTAGCCTCTTTGATATCTTGGTAAAAAGTTCCGGCGGCGTGTTTAACAACGCGGCTCAGGTCTATAACCACGACTTTTACTGGGACTGCATCGCGAAAAAAAGCCAAATGAGCGACGAGCTAAAAGCTCGCTTGGAAAAAGATATTCCAAATTTTAAAGAGGAGTTTTTAAAGGCTACGACTACGCTTTTTGGCTCCGGCTGGGCGTGGCTAGTTTATAATCCAAAAGAGGACAAACTGCAAATCGTGCAAACAAGCAACGCGCAAACCCCTGTAACTGAGGGCCTCGTGCCGCTTTTAGTCGCGGACGTTTGGGAGCACGCATACTACGTAGATCACAGAAACGCGCGCCCGGCGTATTTAGAGAAATTATTTGAAAATATCAACTGGGACTTCGTCTCGAGCGCTTACGAGTGGGCGTTAAAAGAGGGTCTTAATTCGGTTAAATTTTACATTACCGAGCTTCACGGCGGCGCTAAATCTTGCTGCGGTTGCGGATGCCATTAATGCCAAAAATTCGCTGATATCGCGAGTTTTTAGGTGCAGCCATAAATTTGCGGCGGCTTATTTTTTAAATAAGCGTAAGCCCGCGAGTAAACTTAGCTTTGAGCAACGACTCCTTCTTGGCTAAGTTTACTTTATATAAACTATTTTGAAGTAATATTCGAGTCTCATTTCACAAAAAAGGACGAAAATGAAGAAGTTTTTAGTTTCATCTTTGGCGGCTTTTGCTGCAGTTGCTATGCTTAGCGGTTGCCACGCGCACAAAAGCGAGAGCGCAAACAAAGCACAAATCACCAAATCAGAAGCTGAAGTTATTAAATTTACGGGCGTAAACGACCCGAAATACGTCGTTAGACTAAGCTCTACCGATAAATTTAACACAGCCCTACTAGAAGACAGCAAAGGTCACAAAATCAACCTTAAAAACGCAGTTACAGCAAGCGGCGTAAGACTAGCGAACGACGATATCGGTACAGAGATAACGTTTAAACGCGGCGAAGGTATCCTAAACCTTGCAAAAGGCAGCGAGGATATTTTCTTAAGATACGACGAATAAAAACTTTCCCGCCGAATTTTACGGCGGGACTTTCTCTCCTTCAAATTTATCAAATTTAACTCTCGCAAAATCTCGTCAAATTTGAACTTTCGCTTGTTTTATAGCTTTATTTTAAATTTGCTCAAATTTAATATCTCTTATCAAAAACAGCTTTGTATTAAATTTTAATAGCCCTTTATAAAATGCCCAAGTATACGCGGTTTAAAAGCGATTTTAAACTTAAAAATGACATTTTTAAAATGCCCGGAGAGCAAATTTTGGTCACTAAATTTTAAGCCAACTTTGCCTATACTTTCGTCAAATTTATCATCAAAATTTAACGTAAGGAATGAAATGAAATTTATCCTAAAACGCGACGGCACCAAGCAAGAATACCTCCCGTATAAAATCCAAGACGCGATCAAAAAAGCCTTTGAAAGCGAGTCTAAAGAGTACGACGACAAGGTCTTTTTAGACGTGATGGGGCATGTGTTTGACAGCGAAGTTTTGAGCGTCGAGGACGTGCAAGACTACATCGAAAAGGCGCTTTTTAACGCGGGACACTTCGACGTGATGAAGAGCTTTATGCTCTACCGCCACACGCATAAGCTTCAGCGCGAGCAAATTTTGGGACTAAACGAAGACACCACCTACATCAACTCCACCCAAACCATCAGCGAGTACATCAACGGCACCGACTGGCGAATTCTCGCAAACTCAAACACCAGCTACTCAAACGCCGGCCTCATCAACAACACTGCGGGCAAGGTCATCGCCAACTACTGGCTGGATAAGGTGTATAGCAAAGAAGAGGGCCTCGCACACCGAAACGGCGACTATCATATCCACGATCTTGACTGCCTCACGGGCTACTGCGCGGGCTGGAGTCTTAGAGCGCTTTTAAACGAGGGGTTTAACGGCGTGCGCGGCAGGGTCGAGAGTAAGGCGCCTAAGCACTTCCGCGAAGCGCTTTATCAGATGGCTAATTTCTTAGGAATTTTGCAAAGCGAGTGGGCAGGCGCGCAGGCGTTTAGCAGCTTTGACACCTATCTTGCGCCTTACGTTTTCCGCGACAAGCTAAGCGATAAAGAGATCAAAAAGGCGATAACGAGCTTTATCTTTAACCTAAACGTGCCGGCTCGCTGGGGTCAGAGTCCGTTTACTAACGTGACGATCGACATCACCTGCCCGAGCGATCTGCGCGATCAGATACCTACGCGCGAGGATAGGCATATATTTAGCGACCTGGAGGACGAGGAGCTTGCTAAAGAGGCGCAAAAACGCGGTTTTGGCAAGCTAACCGATATGACATACCGCGCCTTTGAGCCAGAGATGAACCGTATAGATAAGGCGTTTTACGAGATCATGACCGAGGGCGACAAGTGCTCGCAGCCGTTTACATTCCCGATTCCTACCGTAAATATCACCGAGGACTTCGACTGGAACAGCGAGGTGGCGAAGGTGCTTTTTGAAAACACGGCGAAAATGGGGTCGAGCTATTTTCAAAATTTCGTCGGCAGCCAGTACACGATCGATGAAAACGGCAACCGCGTCGCAAACGACAAGGCCTATAAGCCGGGCCACGTGCGCTCGATGTGCTGCCGCTTGCAGCTAGATTTACGCGAGCTGCTAAAGCGCGGCGGAGGGCTGTTCGGTAGTGCGGAGATGACGGGCAGTATCGGCGTCGTGACACTAAATTTAGCTCGCCTGGGCTACCTATATAAAGGCGATAAAAAGGGACTCTACACGCGCCTTGAGTATCTGCTAAATTTAGCCAAATCCACGCTCGAAAAAAAGCGCAAATTTATCCAGGATATGTACGAACGCGGCCTGTATCCGTATACCGCGCGCTATCTAAAACACTTTAATAACCACTTTAGCACCATCGGCATCAACGGCATGAACGAGCTTTTGAGAAATTTTACAAACGACAAGGAAAATATCGCGACCGATTTTGGGCGAGAATTCGCGATCGAGATGATCGAGTTTCTACGCGGTAAAATTCGCGAGTTCCAAGAGAGTACCGGCAACCTTTACAACCTCGAAGCCACGCCTGCCGAGGGCACGACATACCGCTTTGCTAAAGAGGACAAAAAGCGCTATCCGGACATCATCCAGGCGGGATTTGGCGAAAATATCTACTACACCAACTCCACGCAGCTGCCGGCAAATTTCACCGACGATGCGTTCGAGGCGCTCGATCTGCAAGACGAACTGCAAAGCTCCTACACGGGCGGCACGGTGCTGCACCTATACATGAAGGAGCGTATCAGCTCGGCCGAAGCGTGCAAAGACCTCGTGCGCGGCGTGATAAACAACTACAAGCTGCCATACATCACGATAACGCCGGTCTTTAGCGTCTGCGCCAAACACGGCTACATCAGCGGCGAGCACGAATACTGCCCGAAATGCGACGAGGAGCTTTTGGCTAAATTTAAAGCTGAAAATAGCGTAAAATAGGATAAATTTGAGCGGCGAAGCGTTGTTTGGCTTTGCCGCTTTTAAATTTGACTGCGTATTTATGTATAAAATCAAAATTTAACTAAATTTGACCCCGCCCGAGCCAAAATAAGCGGGGTAAATTTGATTATTTCTCCCCTAGCGGCCAGTAAACGACCGGTTTGGCTCCGAGCCTTGCCTCGCCGTGATACATGCCGAGCTTGTCTTTCGTCCACGCAAAGCCCGTGTGTCCGTGCTTGTCGATCGAGATGATGCCGCCGCTGCCGCCGAGCGCTTTGACCTGAGCTACTGCTTCTTCGACGGCCTTTTGCACGTCTTGCGTTTTGTATTTATAAAGAGCTGAGACCTCGTGCGCGGCATTTACGCGCATGTAGATGTCGCCCGTGCCCGGTGCATGAAACCGCCACCGAGTCGTTATCTGCGTAGGTTCCAGAGCCTATTATCGGGCTATCGCCGATGCGGCCGGTCATTTTGTTTGTCATGCCGCCCGTGCTGGTCGCTGCGGCTAGGTTGCCGTTTTTATCCAGCGCTATCGCGCCCACGGTGCCTAGATATGGGCGCTCGTGTAAATTTAGCGACGTCTTTTTTGTCTTTTCGCTATCAAGTAGCAGCTTTTGCTTTTCTTTGGCCTTTTGCAGCGCGTCGTATCTAAACTGCGTGAAAAAATACTTCTGATCCACCATCTCTAGGCCGTTTTCTTTGGCGAGCTTGTCGGCTCCCTCGCCCGCAACCAGCGTATGCCACGTCTTATCCATCACGAGCCTGGCGCCTAGGATAGGGTTTTTGATATGCCTTGCCATCGCGACCGCGCCCGCTTTTTTGGTCGAGCCGTCCATTATAGAGGCGTCGAGTTCGTTAAATCCGTCAGCTGTAAATACCGCGCCCTTGCCCGCGTTAAAATTCGGATCGTCCTCAAGCACCATAATGGCCGCAGTTACGGCATCCATCGCGCTGCCGCCTTTCTCAAGCACGGCTTGACCCGCCAAAAGCGCCTTTTTCATCGGCTCCTCGCGGATTTTAAATTCCTCCTTGGTTAGATCAAGCCCGCTGGTGCCGCCGTGAATGACGATAACGGGGAAAATTTCTCCTGCGCATTCGCAGCCGTTAGCCCGAGCAGGGCCAGACTCGCCGCCATAAAAACGGCCTTTGAGAGTGAAAAGTGCTTCATAGGGTCTCCTTTGGAATAAAGTTTAAAATAATACTATAATTTTCTATCTTAAGAATGAGTTAAGGTTTGCTTGCTTAATTGATAATATCTATAAAATTTACGGCGTAATTTTAGCTGTTTATATTTGCGCCAGAGCGTGCAAATTTAAGTCCGCTAAGTGTTAAAATCGGCGCGGTACCTGAAATTATTGGTAGCGCGATTGAGATGTAGCGTGGTAAAAGCACAGGTATTCTAATCTACAGGATCAAATTTAATTTACCCCAGTTTCTTGCCCAGTATCGTCAGGCTCTCGATTTTGCCGCCCATATCGCAGACTTCAGGCAGTTCGCCCCAGTGCGCAAAGCTGAATTTCGCAAACAAATTTAGGCTTGCCTCGTTGCTAGAAAATATCAGCGCGACGACGTTTTTGATGCCAAATTTTGGTGCACTTTCGAGTATAAATTTTACGAGCCGTCTGCCGAGTCCCTTGCCGCGAGCGTCCGCTGCGACGTAGACGCTGATCTCTGCGGTGATGCGGTATCCCTCGAGCGGATGATAGTCGCTGAGGCTACCCCAGGCTAAGATTTCGCCTTTTGGGGTTGCGACACTCGGCTTTTGCGCGCCCAAATTTTCGCGCTTCGAGTTAAATTTTCTCTCGCAACCAGCCTCAAAGGTTTCACCGTCCTCGATCGTCAAATTTCCCTCGCAAATCTCGCGCAGCACGTATATCGGGTGGTTTGCCGTCTCGTGCGCGTCAAACCACGCTTCGCGCTCCTCTATGCCCACGGGGTGCAGCGCGGCCGTGGCGTTTCGCTCTAAAACGCTTGCGTTATAAATGCGCGTGATAGCGACTAGATCGGCCTTGACGGCGCGCGAGATTTCGTATTTTGCGGCGGCGAGATTTTCTTGCATTTTGAATCCTTTTTAAATTTAACCGATTTTACGCCAAATTTGATTAAAAACAGCAGCGAAAACGTCAAATTTAAACGTCAATAAAGGCGCGCACCTAGCCGCCGCAAAAAGGTAAAATTTGCACCCAAAGGCGAAATCGCCGTAAATTTGAGTTATAATCTCTTTTTAAATTTGACCTTGGATAAAGATTTGAAAATAGCGTTTTTTGACTCGGGTATCGGCGGGCTGAGCGTGGTCGCCGAGGCTTTGCGGCGATTTAGCGGGGCGGAGTTTTTGTATTTTG
>NZ_CALKTQ010000079.1 GCF_937997465.1 uncultured Campylobacter sp.
CTTTTTTTAGCCTCTTCTTGTGCGTCTGCGGTTTGTTCGGGGACTACTGGTTCTAGCTCGTCGAGCGAAACCAGCTCGTCGCTTTCGCCGCCTTCTTGCTCTTCCGGTCGAGGCTCTTTGTCGCTTAGCTGGGTTTCGGCCTCTTCGAGGATTACTACGTTTTCGTCGTCGTTTTGCGCCACTACATATACCTTTTAAGAACTTCCGGAATCTCGATGCTGCCGTCTACTTTTTGGTAGTTTTCCATTATCGCTATGAGCGTCCTGCCTACGGCTAGGCTCGAGCCGTTTAGGGTATTCGCCAGAGCGTTTTTCTTGCCGTCTTTGTAGCGGATTTTGGCTCTTCGAGCTTGGAAATCGCGCGTGTTTGATACCGAGCTTATCTCGCGGTATTTGTTTTGTCCGGGTAGCCAGACCTCGAGGTCTATCGTCTTTGCCGCGCTAAAGCCAAGGTCTCCGCTGCAAAGCAGCATATGGCGGTGCGGCAATCCAAGGCTTGTTAGCAAATCACTAGCGCACGCCACCATCTCGTCTAGCATCTGCGCGCTTTGCTCTGGAGTCGTGATAGCTACGAGCTCGACTTTTTCAAACTGATGTTGGCGGATCATGCCGCGCGTGTCGCGTCCTGCTGAGCCTGCTTCTTTACGGAAGCACGCCGAGTAGCAAGTCATCTTTATCGGTAGGTTCTCTACGGGCAAAATTTCATCGTTATATAGGTTTGTTACCGGCACCTCGCTAGTAGGGATTAGATACAAATCCTCGCCCTGAGCCTTATATAGATCGTCTTCAAATTTAGGCAGCTGTCCTGTGCCGTAAAGCGTGTTTGCATTTACCAAAAACGGCACGTTAACCAGTTCAAAGCCGCGCGCGTTGTTAAAGTCGATCATGTAGTTAACTAGCGCTCTTGATAGGCGCGCTCCCATGCCCTTTAGCACGCAAAAGCGCGAGCCTGATAGCTTAACGCCGCGCTCGAAATCAAGCCAGCCTAAGCTCTCGCCAAGCTCCCAGTGTTCCTTTGGCGTGAAGTCAAATTTGGTTGGCTCAAGCACGGTTTTTACGCAGACGTTATCGTCCTCGTCGGCGCCAAACGGCACGTCGTCGTCGGTGATATTAGGCACGCAGCTTGCGATGTTTTCGAGCTTTTCCTCGTATGCGCGCACGATTTCAGCGGCGTCGCCCATCGCGGCTTTGTTCAAATTTAGCTCGTTTTTTAGCTCATCGGTGTTCTCGCCGTTTCTAGCCTTTATGCCTAGCTCTTTGCTCTTAGCGTTTTGGATCGCTTGGAAATTTTCTAGCGCTTGACGTTTGGCTTTTAGCTCGTTAAACGTCGTCAAAAGCTCGTTTAAAACCTCGGGCTTTACGTTTTTTCCTTGTAATTTTTTTACGAACTCGTCGTAGCGCGTGTCGAGTAATTTTAGATTTATCATTTTTATCCTTTACACCATAAACATAACTTTAGCAAATATCACGATGATCGCCGCCGCCGCAAACGCAAACGGGTGGATATTGCCCAGCGGGCTAGGACGTTTTAGTATAAATTTACACGTGAGATTGGTCGCTACGGCCGCAAATATCAGTAGCGCCAAAATAACCTTTATCATAAAGACGATTTGTAAATTCGACTCAAAATATCCGCCGGCTTTCGAGCCGACCCAGCTGCTCATCATCATGCCGCCCGTTAAAATCAAAATCAGCACGCAAAGCGGCATGATCTTTATCGCAACGCTTGATATAGCCTGCTGCGCTTTTTGCGCTATTTCTGCGGGCAGTTTCTTTTTGACTCTTGAAAAAATAATCACGTCGAAAAATAAAAATCCGACGAAAATGATAGCGCAGATCAGGTGAATAAGCTGCGCGTAAGGGTAGATTGCTTGCACTTTTTTCCTTTAAAATTTATTTGTATATGCCTGTTGCGGCGCGTATTTTTTCCATTATCGGCGCTGCGACGGCTCGCGCTTTTTTCGCGCCTTCGTTTAAAATTTCATCCACTTCGCCTGCGTGATTTAGATAATAATCAAATTTGCCTCTCGCGTCTGCAAAATACTCCCAAACCAGCTCGTTTAGATACATCTTAAAGTGTCCGTGTCCTTCGCCGCCTCGCTCATATCTAGCCTGCAAGTCGCGCTGTCCGTCCTCGTCTAGGAATAATTTTGCGATATTATAGACGTTGCAGTTTTGCCACTGCTTAGGCGCTTCAAGCGGCTCGGAGGTCGTCACGATGCTTGAAATTTGCTTTTTTAGCTCTTTGGCGCCGGCAAAAATATCTATAGTATTGCCGTAGCTTTTGCTCATTTTCGCGCCGTCTGTGCCGGGCACGGTAGCTACGTTTTCATCGACTTTGTACTCCGGCAGGACGAAGATGTCGCCGTGCTCGTTGTTAAATTTGATCGCGATATCGCGCGCGATCTCGACGTGCTGGATCTGATCCTTGCCCACGGGTACGACCTGCGCGCCGTATAGCAGGATATCAGCCGCCATCAAAACGGGATAGCTAAAAAGCCCGTGATGCGAGGTTAGGCCCTTTGCGACCTTGTCCTTGTAGCTGTGAGCGCGCTCGAGCAGGCCCATAGGAGTGTATTGACTAAGTATCCAGTAGAGCTCTAAAACCTCTTTGACGTCGCTTTGCACCCAAAATACGCTCTTTTGCGGATCGATACCCAGCGACAAAAACGCGCTCGCCGCCTCATAAGTGTTTTGTTTTAGCTTCCCTGCGTCGGCGACCGAGGTCATCGCGTGGTAGTTTGCGATAAACATAAACATCTCGCTTTGCCCCTGCGCCTCAACCATTTGCTTAATTGAGGCGAAGTAGTTGCCTAGGTGTAGTTTGCCGCTTGGTTGCAAACCCGTTAGTACTCTCAAATTTTATCCTTTTTTGCGGCTTATCTTTTTCCGCTTTACTTTGTTAGATTTTGCTTAGCTTCACTGCGACGCACGACAAGTGCACCTCGTTCGCAAAGCAAAATCTGCCGCGTCTAGCGAAAAAATATCGCGCCTTATTTTTTGTTTTTATAAAATTTGCACGGCTATTTGACAATATTGCCGCTTATTTTTGTTGCATTAAACTTTTGAAATCCATCAAATTTGAACTTAAATTTTAGATCGCTTAAGATTTGACGTTTACCGCTCAAATTTCAACCCAAATTTTACTTAATCCTTTTTTATTTTTTCTAAAATCTCTTTCGCGACTTGCTCTAGCCCTTTGCCTTCGACGTCGATTATGAGATCGGCGACGTTTTTATACATCTTTTTTCTCTCGTTAAAAAGCTTTTTAGCCGCGTTTAGATCGCGCAAAAGCGGGCGTTTGGCGTAGTGCATCTGCGCTTCGCCGCTCTCGTCTATACGCTTTAAAATCGCCTCAAAACTTGATTTTAGATAGATGATTTTGCCGATTTTTTTAAGGCCTTTAACCTTTGCAAAGCCGCCGCCCGCCGCTATCACCGAGGATTTTACGTTTTTGGCCAGCTTTTTAGCGAGTTTTGCCTCGCATTTTCTAAAATACTCCTCGCCTTTTTTCTCGAAAATTTCTTTAACTTTTAAATTTTGCTCGCTTTCGATCAGCTCGTCGGTGTCTAAAAACAGCTTACCCGTTTTTTTCGCGATATGCCTTGCTACCGTGCCTTTGCCAACGCCCATGAAGCCGATAAAAACTAAATTTTTACTCACTTTTTCCCTCGTTTTCCTCGTCCGAGCCGCTGCGATTTTTTGGGATCAGCACGATTGGAGTGCCGGATAGATCAAATTTCTCGCGTAGCTTGTTCGTTAGGTAGCGCTTGTAGCTAAAGTGCAGGGTGCGCGGACGGTTCATCACTAGCGCGATTTTTGGCGGCGCGAAACCAAACTGCACTGCGTAGTAAATTTTCACGCTCTTACCCTTTTCGCGCGGTATAGGATGCGCTTTTACCGCCTCTTCGATAGCTTCGTTTAGCCTTGCGGTTTGGATTTTTTGCGTATAGTTTTTATAAACTTCTAATATCAGCGGGTAAATTTTATGTACTCTTTTGCCGCCCAGAGCCGATACGCTGATGATTGGCGCGTAGGCGAGAAATTTAAATTTATCCCTGATCTCGCGACTAAATTTATCAAAATCTTCCTCGCTTTTGTCCCATTTGTTTAGCACGATGATGACGCCGAGCTCAAATTTAGCCGCAAGACCCGCGATGCGCTCGTCAAGCTCGGTTAGCGGCTCGGAGCTATCAAGTACCAAAAGCGCGATATCGGCGAGCTCTAGCGCAGACTCGGTGCGGTTTAGCGCGTATCTTTCGATGCCTTCTATCTTGCCGCGTTTTCTGATGCCCGCCGTATCGACGAACTCAAAAACTCTATCCTCATAGACGAAAGTCTCGTTTACCGGATCTATCGTCGTGCCGGCTACGTCGCTCACGACCGCGCGGGACTCCTTTACGAGCGCGTTTAGTAGCGAGCTTTTGCCGACGTTTACGCGTCCGATGATGCCTACTTGGATATTTTTGCGTTCATAGTCCTCGCGAGCAGATAGCTCTTTAACCACCTCGCCGTCGTCGCCGAAATTTTCTAAAAACTCGTCCAGATCTTCGCCGGCGTCGGGGCGGATCTCGTCTTTTATTTGCTTATAGATCCAGTCTGCTAGCTCGTCGATGCCCGCGTTGTGACTGACTGAGATAGCAAAGCTCGTTTTTGCGCCGAAATTTGCAAACTCGTAGCTTCGTAGCTCGTCTTTTTTGCTATCTACTTTGTTGATCACGAGCGCGGTGGGTAAATTTAGCTTTAAAAGCGCGTAGTATAGGGCTTTGTCCTCGTCGCTAGGCATCATTTTGCCGTCGACCATAAAGATGATCGCGTCTGAGCTTCTAGCTTCGGCTAGGGTTTTTGCCTTGACGTTTTTAAAAAGCTCGTTACTGTCGTCCAGCCCGCCGCTGTCGATCAAAACGCAGCTTCTGTCATAAATTTCTATAATCGTTTTGTTCGTATCTCGCGTCGTACCGCTAACGTCGCTGGTGATGGCTATACGTCTGCCGGCTAGGCGGTTAAAGAGCGAGCTTTTGCCGACGTTTGGCTTGCCGACTAAAATTATCTTTTGCAAAATTTTCCCTTAAAAATCCCATTATATTTACGGCAAAGTTTGCCGCGCTAAATCCCAATTATACAAAGTTTTTGCTTACATTGTTTATAAATTTAAGCCGTTTTGCACTACAATACGCCTAAATTTAAAGGAAAAATTTTGTTTCGTAGATACGTTTTGCACCATTTGGGCGCTTATTATATGATCATCGCATGTATGTTTTTTGCTGCCGTCGGAGGATTTGCGAAAGTTTTGAGCGAGCAGATGTCTAGTATCGAGGTCGTATTTTTTAGAAATGCCGTCGGTCTTGCTATCGTGCTTTACGCGATTTACAAAAGGCCGCCGACGCATCAAAAAGGCGGGCAACTTTTGGTGCTGATGTTTCGCGGATTTATCGGCACGATCGCGCTTTTTGCTCTTTTCTACAACATCGCTCATATAAATTTAGGCGCGGCTTATACTTTTCAAAAAACGAGCCCAATTTTCACGGCGATTTTTGCGGCGATTTTCTTAAAAGAAGCGCTTAGTAAAAAGGGCTGGGGCGCGATATTTCTAGGTTTTATCGGCATACTTTTTATCATCCAGCCGAATTTAGGCATCAGTAAAACCGACTGGCTGGGGCTTTGGAGCGGCGTGGGGGCGGCGCTTGCGATGCTTAGCGTTAGAACCCTGCGCAAAAGCTACGACACGAG
>NZ_CALKTQ010000080.1 GCF_937997465.1 uncultured Campylobacter sp.
CAAAGATAAACATGTTATTGTTGTAGAAGATATTATTGATACAGGGATTACCATGGATTTCTTATGCCCGCTTTTAAAAAGTAGGGGAGCACTTTCTGTAGAATTGGCAATTTGCCTCAATAAAAAAGAGCGTAGAGAAAAAGATGTTTTTGTAAAATATATAGGATTCGATATTCCGGATGAATTTATTGTTGGATATGGTTGTGATTATGCGGAATATTATAGGAATTTTCCTGCAGTAGCTGTGCTAAAATCGGAAGTATATAATAAAGAATAAATAGTTCAAAATAAAAAGGCATAGTCTGATATGACATGGCCTTTTTAAATTTTTCGATAAAGTTTGATTGAGATATTTCTATATGATAAAATAATGATTAACTTCTATAAGAAAGACCTTGTAAGTATAGAGTAACTTGTTAAAATATTAGAATAGAATAATTTCTTAAATAAGCTTTCTGCTTATACGGCAGAGAAGGAGGAAATGACTTGAGAAAATTTATTAAGAACGTAGCACTCTATGTTCTGGTGATTACTATTGTTGTAACGGTGTTTAATACTTTTCTGAATCCGCAAAGCAAACGTTCAGAAATCACTTACAGTAGTTTCGTTACACAGGTTAACAATAAAAATGTAGAATCTGTAATTATGACAGAGGAATCTGTTGTTGGCAAATTAAAAGACGGAACTGAATTTGCGACTTATTTGCCGAATGATACCGGTACATTGCTTAATAAATTGACGGATAATGGTGTATCAGTTACTGTGCGTCCACCGGAACAGCCATCTTGGTGGATGGGATTATTATCATCCGTTCTACCCATACTTATTCTTGTGGGAGTATGGTTCTGGATTATGAATCAAACGCAAGGTGGTGGAGGACGTGTTATGAATTTTGGCAAGTCCAAAGCTAAAATGACGGATGAAGGTCGTGTTAAAGTCACTTTTAAAGATGTGGCAGGTGAGGATGAAGCTAAGGAAAATCTTACAGAGATAGTTGATTATTTACATGATCCGAGTAAGTATAAGGACATAGGTGCTTCAATGCCTAAGGGTATCCTTCTTGTAGGACCTCCGGGAACAGGTAAGACAATGCTTGCAAAGGCTGTAGCCGGTGAGGCAAATGTTCCTTTCTTCTCAATGTCGGGTTCCGAGTTTGTTGAGATGTTTGTAGGTATGGGTGCTTCAAAGGTAAGAGACCTTTTCAAACAGGCAAAGGAAAAAGCGCCATGTATAGTTTTTATTGATGAGATAGATGCTATAGGTAAGAAAAGAGACGGTCAGATTGGCGGAAATGATGAGAGAGAGCAGACTCTCAATCAGCTTTTGACTGAGATGGACGGTTTTGAGGGCAATTCAGGTGTTATGATTTTGGCGGCTACCAACAGACCTGACGCACTTGATCCGGCGCTTACAAGACCGGGCAGATTTGACAGACAGGTGCTCGTCGATAAGCCTGATTTTAAAGGCAGGATCGAAATTTTACGCGTACATATAAAAGATATTAAGCTTGACCATAGCGTTAGTATCGAGGATATCGCACGCATGACGGCAGGTCTTGCGGGGGCGGATCTAGCAAATATCATAAACGAAGCCGCGCTACTAGCGGGCAGAAAAGAAAAAGGCAAAGTCGAGCAGGCTGATTTGCTTGAGGCCGTCGAGCGAGCGATCGCTGGTCTTGAGAAAAAATCTCGACGTATAAATCCGAAAGAAAAGCGTATTGTAGCCTATCACGAGAGTGGACACGCTCTTATAGCAGAGACGACAAAGGGTGCAAACAGAGTCACTAAGGTGTCGATCATACCGCGCGGACTTGCGGCGCTTGGCTACACACTTCATACTCCTGAAGAGAATAAATTTATGATGCAGCGCCACGAGCTGATGGCTGAAGTGGATGTGCTTTTAGCCGGACGTGCGGCAGAAGAGGTCTTTATAAAAGAGATTTCGACCGGTGCGGGTAACGACCTAGAGCGCGCGACCGATATACTTCGCTCGATGATCTCGATATACGGCATGAGCGATATCGCGGGACTTATGGTGCTTGAAAAACGCCGCAGTACTTTCCTAGCCGGCGGTCAGGCCGATAGGGACTATAGCGATAAAACGGCGGAAAAAGTGGATGAATTTATCAAAACCACGCTTGATGAGCGCTATAAACATGTACTAGAGACGCTGCGAACCTACGGCGACGCGATAGAAAAGATGGTAGAGGCGCTTTACGAAGAGGAAACTATCGAGGGTGCGAAGGTTAGAGAGATCATCGCAAACTACGAACAAGAGCGCGGCATGCCTAGCAGGCTCGTAAATTTAGAAGAAAACAAAGAGGAACAAGCGTAAAGAAATGCAAAACATCGGGCTAATCGCAAAACAGGGTTACAAATACGTTTTTGCTTTAGGGCTTTTGTTTTTGCTTACACTGATTTTAGGCGCGTGTCAAATTTTATTCTTCGCGCTTTTTGCGCTTTGCATATTTTGGTTTAGAAACCCAGAGCGAGCGCTAGGCAGCGACGATACTTACGCCGTGCTTAGCCCGATCGACGGTAAGATAAAAAGCATAGATAAAATTTACTATTTTGATACTCAGTGTGTAGCCATAACTATCCGTAAGGGCGTGTTTGACGCAGGTGCGCTCAGGGCTCCTTGCGATATGGAGCTTTTGGAAGTCAGGCGGAGGCACGGCCTGTTTTTGTGCAACGCTATGGAGCCTTCTAAAAATTTAAACGAACGAGCCTTGTTCGTATGTAAAAATTTAGATAATAAATTTGCGATCCGCGTCATCGCCGGATCTCTTAGTAAGGGTATTTCTTTTGAAAATTTTAGCCGTCTAAAGACGGGCAGGAGATTTGGCTTTTTAGGTAGCGGCGAGGTGGTTCTGATACTACCCGCAAATACGAGAATAAGCGTTAGCGTTGGCGAAAAAGTGGCAAGCGCGGGCATTTTAGGGTTTTTTAGCTACGAGGAAAAAGATGCAAGACAATCAGCATAAACTTCAGTTAATGTATATTTTGCCGAATTTATTCACGGCGGCTTCGGCCTTTTTGGGTATCATCAGTATCATCGCTTCCGTCCGCGGCTACATCGCGGCCAGCGCAGGACTAGTCGAGGAGGCTAACGGCTACTTTTTTAAGGCTATTATTTACATCGTTTTGTCTCTTTTTCTGGACGGACTTGATGGGCGAGTAGCGAGGCTAACCAAAACTACGTCAAAATTCGGCGTGGAGTTTGACAGTCTTGCCGATATTATAGCTTTCGGCGTCGCGCCCGCGATGCTTTTTTACTTTACGGTCGGACACAGCTTTGGGCGTTTGGGTTCGCTAGTCGCTGCACTGTTTGTAGTTTTTGGTGCTATTAGACTTGCTCGGTTTAACGTAATGACCGGCACCTACGAGCCGTCTGTTTTTATCGGCCTTCCGATACCAACGGCGGCCATTGTGTCTGCATTTTGGGTTGGGCTGAGCTTGGAGTATGATTTTACTAGAAGTGCCGAGTGGTTTTTGCTGTTTTTGCAAATTTTGCTTTCCGTTTTGATGGTAAGCAACATTCGTTACCCGAGCTTTAAAAAAGTAGATCTCAAAAGGGCTGACTTTTTGCGCATCTTAGTCGGACTTACGGTTGCGTTTTCGGCTATTTACGTTTGCCCCATCGAAGCGGTTACGACTTTAATGAGCGTTTATGTTTCTTACGGTATAATCAGATACGTTTTTATGAGACTTAAAAACAAAAAAATCCAAAAGGAGAGCGAATGAACGGCAACGTCAAATTTAACGCATTTTTCTCTCTACTTCTGCTGCTGCGCTAAGCAGCGACTGTTCCACACCCTAATAATCAAATTTATACCATACGAACTAAAACTCCAAAAAGGATAAAAAATGAACAATGATAAAATAATAATATTTGATACGACTTTACGAGACGGCGAGCAAAGCCCTGGTGCCTCGATGAATACCGAGGAGAAAATCCGTATCGCGCGCCAGTTGGAGCGCCTAAACGTGGACGTCATGGAGGTCGGTTTTGCTGCGGCTAGTAGGGGCGATTTTGACGCGATACATCAGATCGCCAAGCAGGCCTCAAACGCCTCCATCTGTTCGCTCGCCCGCGCCGTGGACGGCGATATAAAGGCCGCCGGAGAGGCTATCGCGCCTGCTAAAAACAGACGCATCCACACCTTTATCGCTACAAGCCCGATCCATATGGAGTTTAAGCTAAAAATGGCTCCCGATGAAGTAATCAGACGCGCCGTAAAAGCCGTAGAATACGCCAAAACATTTTGCGACGACGTGGAGTTTAGTTGCGAGGACGCATGCAGGAGCGAGATGAGCTTTTTAAAAGAAATTTGTGACGCCGCTATAAACGCCGGAGCAAAAACGATCAACATCCCAGACACCGTGGGGTATCTATATCCCGAGGAGATTACCGCTCGCATAGGAGAAATGGTTAAATTTATAAACGGTCGCGCGGTCGTTTCGGTGCATAATCACAACGACCTAGGCCTAGCTACGGCAAACTCGCTAGCCGCGATAAAAGCGGGCGCCAGGCAGGTCGAGTGTACGTTAAACGGCATCGGCGAGCGTGCGGGAAATGCCGCGCTTGAAGAGATCGTAATGGCGATAAAGACGCGCCAAGATATATTCGCACCGCTTTATACCGACATCGTTTGCAAGGAAATTTATCCTAGCTCGCGCCTGCTATCGGGCATCATCGGCATCGAGCCTCAACCAAACAAAGCCATCGTTGGCAAAAATGCCTTCGCTCACGAAAGCGGCATCCATCAAGACGGCGTACTAAAGCACAAAGAGACCTACGAGATCATCAGCGCGGAGAGTATCGGGCTAGATAAAAACTCGCTCGTGCTTGGCAAGCACTCGGGCCGCCATGCCTTTAAAGATAAGCTAATCAGCCTTGGCTTTGAGTTAGAAGATAGCGCGTTAAACGAGGCGTTTGAGAAATTTAAGGCGCTTGCGGATAAGAAAAAAGAGATCTTTGATGATGATTTGCGCGCGCTAGTCACGAGCGAGATCATCAAGATCCCTGAGGTTTTCGAGTTCTTGACGCTTACGCAAAACAGCTGCAACAAAGGCCTAAGCAGCGCGGCGATCACGCTTCGTTACGCCGACGAGATCAAGAGCGACGCGGCGCTAGGCAACGGTACGGTGGACGCGATATTTAAGGTCATCGACCGCCTAAGCGGCATCCACGGCGTGCTCAAGGATTACAAGGTTAGCGCCGTTTCTCAGGGCAAGGATGCGCTGGCAAATGTCGTAGTAAAGGTCGAATTTGACGGTAAAACCATCATCGGTCACGGACTTGATATCGATACGATGACGGCGAGCGCTAGAGCGTATATAGGTGCGCTAAACAGCTACGTAAAAATCACTGCGACAAAGTAAAATTTGAGCGGTTTGACCGCGTTTCTTAGTAAATTTAAGGCTCGGATTCGGGCCTTAAATTTGTAAAATTTAACCTTTAAATTCGGCTTGTTTTAAAATCAACAAAAATACAAAACTCAAATTTAAACCTTCTCGCATTTACCGCCGCGCCATTAAAATTTGCTATAATCAAACCAAATTTTCAAAGGAGAAAATATGAAAAAAATCGCGTTTTTGTTGATGATTATCGGGGCTTTTGCGTTTGCTAAAAGCGAGGAAGCGCCGCAAAAATCTGAGCCAAAGCAGCTTGAGATGGTGCTGATCCTGGATAAATCAGGCTCTATGAGCGGGCTTGAGAGCGATACTATCGGCGGCTTTAACTCGATGATCGACAAGCAAAAAGAAGCGGGCGTGGACGCCAAGGTAACTACGGTGCTTTTTGATACGAATTTTAAGACGCTGCACGATAGAGCCGATATCAAAAAGGTCGAGAAGTTAACGAGTAAAGACTACGTCGCAGGCGGCAACACCGCGCTACTAGACGCTGTGGGCGATACGATAAATAAAATCTCAAAAGTCGAGGATATCTATGCTAAAAACAGAGCCGTGCTTTTCGTGATCGTAACCGACGGGCAGGAAAATTCGAGCAAGGAGTACTCAAAGGCGCAGATAAAAAAGATGATAAGCGACAAGCAGGAAAAATACGACTGGGAGTTTATATTTTTGGGAGCGAACATCGACGCGGTTAGCGAGGCGCAGAGCCTAGGCATAAAGGGTACGAACGCGGTGAAATACAAAAACAGCAGCGAGGGCGTACAGAAAAACTTTGAGGCTGCTGCCGAGATGTCTAAAGATATGGCGATGGATAAAAAATCAAGCTCAAAATGGCGCGAAAAGGTGCTTGAGGATAAGTAAAATTTGGCTTTAGGTGCGGCTTAGTGCCGTGCTTTTGTGAATTTGCGTTGTTTTTTAGTCCGCTAGTTATAGAAGCAGGGCGTTAAATTTGACGAGACGAGTTGATTTTGCTTTTATCAAATTTAACAAAACTGCTTTGACAAAAATTATTCGGGCGACTTTGCGACGAGTTTATCGCCGTATCGCCCGCATAAAACTACTTTTTCAGCTTCTCGTAATCAATCATAAAATCAACGAATTTGCTTTTAAAATTTGGATCTTTTATCAGCCCGTATTGTATCGTCGCGGCTTCGATATTATCGATCTCTTGATATAGGTATCCTAGCGCCGCGCGGCTTTCCATCGCATTTGGATCGGTGAGCTTGGATAGCTCCAAAAGCGCGGTGGCGTTTTGCGGGTGATTTGAGCCGATGGCGGCCACGGCAGCTAGAAACAGCGTGCCCGCATCGTTTATCTTAAATTCGTCGATTATGCGGTTGTAGATCTGATAGCTCTCTTCAAAATCATTCGTAAAAATGTCGATATAAGCTAGCGTCTGGAGCAAATCGGTGTTATTGGCACCTTGTTTTAGTAGCGCTTTTATTTTCTCGCGTTCGTAGTTTAGTAGACCCGAGATTTGCAAAAGCTTGATGTATTGCTCTTTGATGATGTTTGCGCCGTGATAAAATGCTGCGTCGTTTAGCCGCTTGTCGTGGAAGTAAATTTGTATCTGCTCGACGTATTTTTTGATGCCTTCATCTTTGTAGTTTGCGATAAAATCAAGAATGTTCGCCACGATATCTTCAGGCAACTTAGCCTTTAAAATTTGCGTTTTTTTAGCAAACTCCTCGCCCTTGTCGGTCATCTTTGCGATTATCGCGTCAAAGGCCAAATTTAGCGCGCTCTCTTCTTTTTCTTGCTCTAGCCAGCGCATGAGAGCGCCGCTATTGTTTGCGATGAGCGCCATTAGAGCTTGGCTTACTGGTGCGTCTTTTGAGCTTGCGTCGTGGTCGAGATTTTCAGAAATTTCTTGCAGTAGTTTGGTATTATCCACGGCGTTTATATCGTTTGCGATAGCGCCTAGCACGCCAGCTAGATGATTTGTAGGGTCTAGGTGATAGCTCATGATAAAGTGCTTTGCCGCCATGCTAAAGTTGCCCAGCTGCGCGTAGCTAAGTGCTAGGTCGTAGTGTAAAACCGAGTGCTCGGGATATAGCGAGATGAGCGAGGCAAACTGCGCGTTGGCCTGCTTTAGCTTGTAGTTTAGGGCGTTTGCGATGGCTGATGAGAGCTCTAAATTTACCTTTGAGAGCGCGCCGCTAGCGTTTAGGTAGTTGCCCGCAGCGCTTGCGTCGTCTAAAAATAGGCTCACTCCGCCCTTTCTTATATAGTTTATCGTTTGGTTCGGGTCAAAAACCTTATAAGGCGCGAAGTAAAATAGCGTCTCGTAG
This sequence comes from uncultured Campylobacter sp., assembly GCF_937997465.1. GTDB lineage: Bacteria > Campylobacterota > Campylobacteria > Campylobacterales > Campylobacteraceae > Campylobacter_A. The sequence continues at coordinate 7,709 of NZ_CALKTQ010000080.1, forward strand.
CGTTTGGTTTTATCGAAAAAGAGATCGTTTCTAAAGTGCGCCTGAGCTAAATTTACGTCAAAAAGCTCGGGTTTTAGTATCGTTTTGATCGGGAAATTTGCATTTAAAAATAACGGATCTTCGTGAAAAACAGCTTTTATTTCATTGGTCGCAGCTTCAAAATTGCCGTCTTTTAGGTTGATGATGGCTATCATCGAGTTTATTTTATTTGAGTCGCCGCCTTTGTTGAGTGCTAAATTTAGCCTATTTCTGGCCTTTTCGTATTGCCCGAGTCTTGCGTAAAGCATACCCAGAGCTAGATCTGCGTCAAATTCTTTTTGGGCTTCGAGCTTTTTTATCGCTTCGGCGTCGTCGCCGATAAAGCTTAAAATTTTAGCCGCGAGGTAGTCGTAGCGGTCTTTGTAGTAGCCGTTTTCAGCGTGCGAGAGGGCCGCTAGAGCCTCGACGTATTGGCCTTTATAGTAGTTTATGAGCGCGTAGTAGTAGTTGTATAGAGGAGAGTCTGCTTCTTTATATAAAAACGAGCTTGCGAGATTTATGTAGTAGTTAAAATTTTGCTCGTTTTTTAGCTCCAGTGAGCTAACTGCGGCGTTTATGGCGCTAACGGCGACGTTTTCGTTATTGTCGATAGCTTTTTTAAAGCTTTTTAGCGCGTCTTCAAATTTGCCCTGTCTCATCTGCGAAACGCCGAGATTATAGTTTGAGAGGCTTTGGTTATAAACTGCGATGTTTTCGTAGATTTTCAGCGCCTCAAATTTATTGCCCTTTTCGTAGAGTAAATTTGCCTTAGCGATCATGTCGTCGATCTTTGAGCTGCCGAATTTTTGCGACTCGTAGTGCTCCTCGATATCTTTTACGATCTGTTTTTCGTCTATCGGAGGCTTTTTCTCGCCCCTAAAAACGAAAAATAAAACTACGGCCAAGATGATGACGAGCGCGCCCGCCGATCCTCCGATAATAAAAAGCTTTTTCTTGCTTTTTTTATCGTCTTCTTTTGCATCTGCCGGCTGTTCCGGGGTTACCGACTCTAGTTCATCAAGCGAAACTAGATCGTCGCCTTCATTGCTTTCTTGC
>NZ_CALKTQ010000081.1 GCF_937997465.1 uncultured Campylobacter sp.
CCACAGCGATTCATTAAGCAGTACCGGCAGCACGATTAAAAAATACACTTTTAAAAATTTAGCGTCAAAGCTGAAATGACTTTTAAGCGTTCCTAACACCGGATATTTCCGGTACTTCGTTACGGTAAAGGTAATACAAAGTTCGACACAGCGGGCGACAACGGTAGCGATAGCGGCTCCGCGGACACCTAATGCCGGAGCACCGAAAAGGCCGAAAATCAAAACGGCGTTGAGCACCGTGTTCACCACCAGAGAAACCAACGTTGCAGCAACCGCAATTTTTACTTTTTCGATGGAGCGCAGCGTAATCATCAGCATAAAATTTACCGCAAAGGGAATAAAACAAAATGCCGACACTCTAAGGTATTGTACGCCGGTTTCAATTACGGCGCTGTCTTTTGTGTACAACGCCAGTATTTCCTTAGGCAAAGTTGCACAGCAAACCGTAAATAAAACGGCAAATAGCCAGAACGAAATTTTGACGTTGGTATCGGCTAAATTCGTCGCTCCCACGCCCACGGTCATGAGGTCTTGCACGACCCACGGCTGACGCCCGACTTCGGCTACTATCCAGCCCGCCTCGATCGCCACTAGTCCTAGCGGGATACTAAATACGCACACCCACAGCAGCTTTTTGAAATTTTCGATATCGTTTGCCATCGTAAGATACGTAACGACCAAAAATAAAGCCAAAAAGTAAGTACCAAGAGCCACCATCAAGTGAAAGCTATAAAACGTAATACCGACCGGCGGCACGGCGCTTTCCGGGGATTTTAGGTATCCGTAGCCTAGAAATTTCATATTTTGAGCCAGAGTTTGCTCGGCTTGCTCCATCGCGGCTTTATCGCCCGATTTTTTAGCGGCGTTGTAGCTAGCTAGTGCGCTAACGGCTAGCGAGCCTTTGGCCATCTTGCTTGCGACGCTCTCTATGCCGTGAGTTTCATTGCCATACACTAGATCGTCTATACCGGGCGTAAAGTTATTAAACCCTCTTGTGGCCATAACTCCGAGCGCGTAAGGAAATTTTATCTCGAGCAAGAACGGATCTTTGTCGTCGCCAGGTTTTTTAGACGGATCTAGTACGCCCATAGCGACTAGACCGGCGTTTGTTTCGCCTTTATAAAGGCCTTCCATCGCGGCTAGTTTCATCGGCTGAGTGCGCGCGACCTGATATGCGCTCTCGTCGCCGCTAAACATCAAAAACAGCGACGTCGCAAGCCCAAAGCTTGCCGCTACGACGATAGATTTTTTAGCCATGATTAGGTGGCGTCCTTTTAGGATAAACCACGCCGAAATTCCTATAACAAAAAGCGCGCTAGCGACGTAGCCGCTAGTTACGGTGTGTAAAAATTTGATGATACCCACCGGGCTAAGCGCTACTTCAAAGAAATTTTCCATTTCCATTCTAGCCGTCGCGGGGTTAAATTTCATACCCACCGGATACTGCATCCAGCCGTTTGCGATGAGGATCCAAAGCGCGCTCAAATTTGAACCGATAGCCACGAGCCAGGTTGAGATGAGGTGAAATTTCTTGCTAACCTTATCCCAGCCAAAAAACATAACGGCAAAGAATGTCGCCTCCATAAAGAACGCAAGCAAGCCCTCGATAGCTAGCGGCGCACCGAAGATGTCGCCGACAAACCAGCTGTAGTTCGCCCAGTTGGTACCGAACTCAAATTCCATTATGATACCGGTAGCCACGCCGATAGCAAAGTTTATACCGAAGAGTTTTAGCCAAAATTTGGTGATTTTTAGCCACTGCTCGTTACCGGTTTTGACGTAGATACTCTCCATAATGGCGATGATAAAGCTAAGTCCCAACGTGAGCGGAACAAACAAAAAGTGGTATATGGCGGTGAGCGCAAACTGCGCCCTAGACCAATCGACCGAAGCGATTTCAGACATTTTATTCCTTTGTCAAATTTGAGATGACGAAGTCCGCTTTGGCTTCGTCGCTCTCAAATTTTGAATTTAAACTTTCATCAAAGATAAATACTTTTAAAATCCCGAACATTATAAGTAGCTTGATGGCTATGACGAGCCACAGGCTCTTTCCGAGTTTCATATTTCTAAAGCCGTCGATATACAAAGACGAGATGTTTTTGAGATATTTTTTAATCATAACTTAATATACTACAGAAATTTAACTTAAAACATTATTTTAGAGTTTCCGTTTTATAAATTTTTTTCTTTAGCTATCAAGCGTTTATAAATTTTAAATAAGGTATAATCGCGCAAAAAAATTAAAGGCGCGATATGCAAAAAAATTCAAATGAAACAAAGTATATTTTTATAACCGGCGGCGTGCTAAGCTCGCTGGGTAAGGGCATCGCGGCGGCTTCTATCGCCACGCTTCTTAAAAATACCGGACTAAAAGTAAGCATGCTAAAAGCAGACCCCTACATCAACGTAGATCCAGGCACCATGAGTCCACTTGAACACGGCGAAGTTTTCGTCACCGACGACGGCGCGGAGACGGATCTTGATCTGGGCCACTACGAGAGATTTTTAGACGAGAGCCTAAGCCAAGATAACAACTTCACGACAGGCCGCGTTTATAGCTCCGTCATTGAAAAAGAGCGCAGAGGCGACTATCTAGGCAAAACGATCCAAGTCATCCCGCACATCGTAGGCGAGATCGTGGACCGCATCAAAAAGGCGGGCGAGGGTCGCGACATACTGATCGTTGAAATCGGCGGTACGGTAGGCGACATCGAGGGATTGCCGTTTTTAGAGGCTATCCGCGCCCTTCGCATCGAGGTCGGCCGCAAGCGCGCGATGAATATCCACCTAACTCTCGTTCCGTTTATAAAAGTCGCTGGCGAGCTAAAAACCAAACCAACCCAGCACAGCGTCGGTGAGCTGCGCCGTATCGGTATCAGCCCCGATATGATCATCTGCCGCGCCGAGCAGCCGCTAAATCGCGAGTTAAAAGATAAAATAGCCGCCAGCTGCGGCGTAGAGCGCAACTGCGTCATCGAGAGTATAGATTCAGCCAGCATCTATCAGGTGCCGCTTGCGTTTTATAACCAAGACGTCTTAACGCCGATCGCCGAAATTTTAAATTTGGGCGAACTGAAGCTTGATATGCGCAACTGGGACAGCCTAGTTAAGCGCATCATCGCGCCGACGAAAGAAACTACGATAGCATTTGTGGGTAAATACGTCGATCTAAAAGAGAGCTACAAGAGCCTAACCGAGAGCATCATCCACGCGGGCGCGAGCCTTGATGCGAGGGTAAATTTAAAGTGGATAGATAGCGAAAAAATCGAGCCTTCAAACGTCGAAGAGCTACTAAAAGACGTGGGCGGCGTGCTAGTTGCCGGAGGATTTGGTGAGCGCGGCGTGAGCGGCAAGATAGAAGCGATAAAATACGCCCGCGAAAACGGCGTGCCGTATCTTGGCATTTGCCTGGGTATGCAGCTAGCGCTCATCGAGTTTGCTCGCAACGTGCTAAAACTCGAGGACGCAAATTCGGTCGAATTTAAGCCCGAGTGCGTAAATCCTATCATCTATCTCATCGACAGTTTCATCGACGCACACGGCCAGACGCAGATCCGCACACACCAAAGCCCGGTCGGCGGCACGATGAGGCTTGGCGCTTATGCTTGCGACGTGAAGCCAGGTTCTCTACTAAGTCAAATTTACGGTGGCGCCAAATGCGTCAAAGAACGTCATCGCCACCGCTACGAGGCAAATCCAAAATATAGAGCCGAATTTGAAGCAAACGGCCTGATAGTTAGCGGCGAGAGCGACGGGCTGATCGAGGCCGTCGAGCTTAGCTCGCCTTTGGCTGGCGCTAAAAACTCGCATCCGTGGTTCGTCGGCGTGCAGTTTCATCCGGAATTTACCAGCCGCCTAACAAATCCAAATCCGGTAGTTTTGGGCTTTATCAAAGCTAGCTTAGAAAAATCAAAATAATTAAATTTAGAGCCGATCGGCTCTAAATTTTCTTTTCCGCGACAAATTTATCCAGGATTACTTTTACGAATTTTTCGGTAGAGTTTTTGCCGTAGCTAAAATAAAGACTAGGCTCGATAAGCTCGACTTCGTTGATTAAAATTTTATCTTTTGCGCCGATTAGATCTATCCTTGCGTAGACGGGATTAAAGGCAAGCCTAGCCAAAACGTCTCGCGCGATGTTTAGAAAGGCTGCAGTCGGCTCTACCGAGCTAATCTTAACGCCGAAATTCGAGTTTGCCCTATAATCCTCGCTAGCAGGCGAGCGGCGTACGGCGTGAGAAAAAACGCCGCCTAAAAATATCAAGCAAATTTCGCCGCTAACGGCGATCTCTTCGATAAAAGGCTGAAGCAAAGCCCCGTTTTTATATTCGCTTAAATTTGATATTTCGTCGATTTTAGCTACTCCGTTGCCGCTCTGTCCAACGAGCGGTTTTATTACGCCGCCCGGGCAAATTCGCCTTAGCTCTTCTATATTTTCATCGCCGTTTAAAAGCGTGCTAGGGATCGCGGGAAGTCCTAATGCTTCAAGTTCTAAGAGGTATTTTTTCGATAAATTCCAGCGCACGATCTCGGCGCCGTTTATCATCTTCGCTCCGCTTTTTTCAAGCTCGCTTAAAAACGATAAAAATTTAGCCGCGTCTAGGCTGTAATCCCAAGCCGCAAGCGGCAAAATCAAAGAATCTTCGTCTAGCAAACCGACGTCTAAATTTTGCCACGGCACTATCTCGCACTGTGCGCCGCCGTCGCTAAACGCGCGGCTTAAATTTCGCAAGTCCTCGTTGCCCTTTGCGTAAGCAAGGCAACTTAAAATAAAAATCCTCACGCGCTACTCTACCCCGAATGCTGACTTTGCGACTACGGCCGGTACGCCGGCATCGTCGTAAAAAATATCCACGTTTACTTTATAAAGCTCTTGTATTAGCTCTTTAGTTATGGTTTCTTTGGCTTCGCCCTTGGCTTTTATCTTGCCGTCGCTCAGTAGCAACACCTCGTCGCTAAACTGCGACGCTAGCGATAAATCGTGCAGTATCATAACGGTAGTTATACCGTGCTCGCGCGTAAATTTTCTAACGCAGTCCAAAAGCACGCATTGATGGTGCATATCAAGAGCCGAAACAGGCTCGTCCAAAAGTAAAATTTTAGGCTTTTTAATAAGCACGGAGGCAAACATCACCATCTGACGCTGGCCGCCCGAAAGCTGCATCACGTCGCGACCGGCTAGATGTAAAATCCCTAGTTTTTTCATTATCTCTACGGCCGAGTTTATTTGCTCGTCTTTTAGATAAAGCCCGAGACTATCCATAAGCCCTAGCAAAACGACCTCAAGAGCCGTTAAACTCGCGTCTACGTAGCTATCTTGGGGCATGTAGCCGATTTTCTTTTTCCACGAGAAATGGTTTTTGAAATTTAACCTCTCTTCGCCGAATTTAATCTCGCCCTCATAGCCCATCTCGCCGAAAATCGCGCTTATGAGCGTAGTTTTGCCCGCGCCGTTAGGCCCAAGTACCGAGTAAACCTTGCCTTCTTCAAAGCTAGCGTTTACGGCATCTGCCGTGCAAAGCGAGCCGCGGTATATCGTTAAATTTTTAAGCTCTAACATACGTTTTTCCTTGAGAGGATGATCCAGAAGAAAAACGGCACGCCCACAAACGCGGTGATAATGCCGACCGGAAAGAGTCCGCCCGGATTTATAACCTTAGAAAGCACCGAAGCTATCGACAAAAACGCCGCACCGACGAAGATAGTAGTAGGCAGGAAAAATCTCTGATCTTCGCCGACTAAATTTCTAGCGATATGCGGAGCGACCAGGCCGATAAAGCCTATAACACCGACGAAGCTAATAACCGTAGCCGTCATAACCGAAACTATAAGCAAAATTTTAATCCTAAGGGCGGATAAATTTACGCCCATACTTTTGGCTCGCTCTTCGCCCAGTTTCAAAGCCGTTAGCGCCCAAGTATTTAGCATCAGTAGCGAGATGCATACGACCGTTACGACCGTAGCGACGGCCAGCGTACTCCATTTAGCTTTTTGGAGGCTACCAAACAGCCAAAACAAAATCGCCTGCGAAATCTCGGGCGCGGACAAAAACTGCACCAAAGAGAGCATAGACTGAAACAAAAACAAAAGCGCGATACCGACTAAAACCAAAGTAGCCGACCCAAATCGCCTCATCATCGAAAACAAAAACAGTATAGACGCCGCTAACATCGTCATGATAAACGCACCGATAGGCACGGCGTAAATTTGAGGCAGTCCAAACGAACCAAACGCCATCACCAGCGATGCGCCAAATCCCGCCGCCGCGGCAAGTCCCAGCGTATAGGGGCTTGCCATAGGGTTGTTTAAAAGTGTCTGTATCTCTGCGCCGCCCGCTCCCAAAGCCGCACCTACGACTAAAGCCATAAGCGCTACGGGAAGCCTGATGTCGTAAACGATGTGGTATAAGAATTTATCCTGCTCGCCGCCTAAAATCGGCTGTAAAAGCGTATCTACGACTTCTCTTGGCGAGAGCATCGCAGGCCCGGTACCGATATCAAACACCATCGAGACAAGACCCACGGCTATAAAGCTCAAGATGATGATTAAGCGTTTAAATTCGCGCTTTCTATGAGCCTTTACGACCTCTTCGGAACTTATTTTATTCATTTTTCGTCCGCTTGGATGGCTATAGTTCCGACGGGAACGACAGGCAAGTACTTTTTGTGAAAATCAATGTAGGTCTTTATCGGATCTACGTCTTTAAATAGCTGCGGATACAAAGCTTTTGCGATGTATTGCACCATCGCCATATCCGCAAGAGTTCTTGACGCGCCCATGTATAGGCCGTATAGGCGGTTATTTTTGATGGCCGGAAGCTCTGACCAACCGACACGTTTTTTAAATCCGTCCAGTCTTTTTAACGCTTCGGCTTTATCTATATTTATGCCCATTACCATCGCGGTCGGTTCTTTTTTTAGTTCGGTTTCGCGGCCTGTTATCATTATAACGTCGGGTTTTGCGGCTATGACTTGCTCGGCGTTGATGGGTGCCCACTGCTCGACTAGATCGGCTGCGATATTATCTCCGCCGGCTAAATCTATCAGCGAACCCCACATATCTTTACCGTAGGTTATGCCTATATCCTCAGGACCGCCGCGGCCGAATTCTATGTAAATTTTAGGCTTAGGCAAATTTGCTTTTGCGATGCGGTCGCCCACTTCTTTTACGGTGTCTTCGTATAGTTTAGAGATCTCGTCCGCTCTTTTTTCCTCGCCTAAAATTTCGCCTAAAATTTTAGTGCTTTTTACGTGAAGCTCAACCTTCTCGCGGTTATAATCAAGCACGACGATCGGGATATTTAGATCGGTTAGAGGCTTTAAATCAGGCTCTAGCACGTTATACTGCCAAGATGCTAGTATTAGCAAATCGGGTTTTAGAGAGATAACTTTTTCTACCGAGAACGTACCGACCTCTACCTCGCCGAAGTCCGCAAGCTTATTTAGCTGCGGTAGCGCCTTGCTATATAGATCCCAACTAGCAGGCGTCCAGTCCGTCCAAACCTCTTTTGAAAAGCCCACAACTTTATCTAAAGCCTTAGTGCCGCCGACGGCTAAAAAGTCGGTGTAGTAAAAACCCAAAGCTATGCGTTTAACGGGTAAATTTACCTTTACCTCGCGACCCAAGACGTCTTTTATGACCTTAGTTTCGGCCGCCGCTTGGGTTGCCGAAAATACCGCAAAAAGCACCAATAGCGCTTTTAAAAAAGTTTTTTTCATATCGTTCCTTTTGTTGAAATAAGAACGCA